>CANRCN010000018.1 GCA_947629135.1 uncultured Bacilli bacterium
AGCACAAGTAACAGTTACTTCATAATTTTTAGGATGAATATCTTTTTTCATTTTAATCTCCTTTCGCCATGACAAAAGTCATAGTAATAAACTTTTCTTATGTAGTATATCAACTTTTTCTATAAAAATCAAGCATTTTTTACTTTAAATCGTCGTTTTTTTGTTGTGTTACAATTGATGTGACACCAAGAGTATATACAAAAAGCGATTAATCCAGTAAAATGTTAGTTGTATAAATACATTTTAAAGAAAGGAATAATCGCTATGAATATTATATCACATTCTTCAAGATATTTACCACATGATTTAAATACTAAATTTTATGCTGTTAAACTTTACAGGCAAACTAAATCTATTAATCACGTTTGTAGAAGATACCACATTTCTAAATCTTCTCTTATGCGTTGGAACAAAAAATTTGATGGTACTAAATCTTCCCTTATTGATAAATCTCATAAACCTTTATCTCCTCATCCTAAAGCCCATACTGATGAAGAAATCAAATGGATTAAAGATTACACTCGTAGAAATCCTAACATCTCTCTTTGTGAACTTTATGGTAAACTTCGAACTGATAAAGGTTATTCTCGCCATGCTTGCTCCTTATTTAGAATTATGCATAAATTAGGCATTTATGTTAATAAGGAAACTCATAAGAAATATGTCCCTAAACACTATGATACTCCTACTCAACTTGGTATTAAATGGCAACTTGATGTTAAATATGTCCCTAAAGACTGTTATACTGGTGATGATAATCAAAAATTTTACCAATATACCATTATTGATGAAGCTTCTCGTCAAAGATTTATCTATCCTTATAAAGAACAATCTTCTTATTCTACTGTTGATTTTGTTAAAAAAGCTATTCTCTATTTTGGTTATAAACCTCAAATCATTCAAACAGATAATGGTTCCGAATTCACTCATATTGCTAAAACTGATAGAATTCATCCTTTTGATGTTTTATGTAATGATTTACATATTACTCATAAGCTTATTAAACCTAGAACTCCTAGACATAATGGTAAAGTTGAAAGAAGTCATAGAAATGATCAGCAGAGATTCTATCAATTTCTTAAATTTTACTCTTATAATGATCTTATTGTTCAAATGAAAGCTTATCTTAAACGTTCTAACAATATTCCTATGCAAGTTCTTGGATGGATTTCTCCTTTAGAAAAAAGGAATTTATTATCTTCTTCTTAATCTTTTTTACCTACTAACATTTTCATTATATCATATCGCCTTATTTTTTTACTTTTTTGGTCTCACATCATTTACAATTATACATTTTTACTTTAAATCGTCGTTTTTTACTATTTTTATCCTTAAATTAATACAGTTATAAGTTTTTTTCAATTTTTTTAATAACTTCATTAGCAATCTTTAAATAACCACGACTAGTTAAATGATAATCTTTATCATTTGGTAAATAATTTTTATCTTGTTTAATAATATTATAAATATCAACATAAATTATTTTATATTTATTAGCTAGACTTTGATATTTATCATTTAAATATGCAAATATTCTATTTAATTCTTTACTATCTTCATAAGGATTATAATAACCAATTAAAACTATTTTAGTTTTAGATAGAGAAGTTATATTTTTAAGTAAACTATCCATATTATTAACCAAAGTATCAAGCTTAGATTTAATATTAGTGAAATTAGATAAATCATTATTATTTAAAATTTCAACTAATTCATCCATACCAATTGCAATTGTAACTAAATCTGCTTCTCGTAGTTCTTTTTTTATATTATAATTTTTATCATCGTACAAAATAGATTTATTATCATTTATATCATCTAAAAGATCTATAATAGTATAATTATTTTTAGAATAATAAGCATTATATTTATGTAATAAATCATTATTTTCTAAATATGATTTTAAATAGTCATTATATCCATAACTATGATTCCCATAAGAATTTATTCCTTCATTAATGGAATCTCCTAAAGACATATAATCAATTAATTCATTATCATTAGCTTGATAAATAATAAAAACTAACACAAATATTAGGATTACTACAAAAATTATTTTTTTCATATAAAATCCTCCAAAATAAAAGATTAAAGATATTTCATTATATTTCTTTAATCTCTATTTTAGCACCTACGTTTGTCAATTTTTCTACTATTTGCTCGTATCCTCTTAAAATATGTTCTATATTTTTAATTTCTGTATTTGAATCAGCTACTAAAGCTGCAATTAAAAGTGAGGCTCCAGCTCTAAGATCAGTTGCTTCTACTTTAGTTCCTTTTAATTTAGTTGGACCACTTATAGTTAATTTCTTTCCTTCTTGATGAATATTAGCTCCCATTTTATTAAGATATAAAACATTCATAAATCTATTTTCATAAATATTTTCTTCAACATGACTTTCTCCAGAAGCTTGAGTAAGTAGGGTAGTGAAAGGTTGTTGAAGATCAGTTGGAAATCCAGGATATTCATGTGTTGCAATATCAGTCTTTATTAATTTATTTTGATTATCAATTATTAAATAATCAGAATGAATATCAATATTAGCTCCCATTTCTTCAAGCTTATCAGTCAATGCTTTTATATGTTCAGGAACAATATTATCTACTTTTAAATAATCCCCAAGAAGAGCTCCGATTATTGTATAAGTTCCTGCTTCAATTCGATCTGGAATTATATCATGATTCGTGCCTGTCAATTCTTCTACACCTTCTATTTCGATAGTGCTTGTTCCAGCCCCTTTAATTTTTGCTCCCATTTTATTTAACATAATAGCAAGATCGGTTATTTCAGGTTCTTTAGCAGCATTTGTAATTTTAGTTTTTCCTTTAGCAAGAACTGAGACCATAATGGAATTAATAGTTGCACCTACACTAGGCATATCCAAATCTATTTTAGCTCCTTTTAATTCTTTGGCATCCATTACAAAAAGACAATCCTTTTCTTCAATAGTAGCTCCTAATAACTTAAAAGCTTTTAAGGTTTGATCTATTGGTCTAGAACCTATTTGACAACCACCTGGGAAATACATTTCAACATGTTTAAATCTAGCTAATAGAACTGCCATAAAATAATATGAAGCACGAAGTTTATTTGATAATTCTTCAGGAATGGCTTTGTTTTCTAAATTTTTAGTATCAATCAAAAGACTACCACTGGCCCTTTTAACTGAAACATTTAAATATTCTAAAGTTTTTTCTAAAACATCTATATCAGATATATCAGGAACATTACAAAGAGTTGTTACACCATTTGTAAGAAGAGTTGCAGGAATTAAAGCAACAGAGCTATTCTTAGCTCCACTTATTCTTATACTGCCTGTTAGTTTTTGATTTCCTGTTACTTTTAATACTTTCATATTTAATCACCACTATATTTTATTTGTTTTATTTATTTATGTTAATTTTCTCACGAACAACATCTTTAATTGCTTGAAATCCTGCTCCAATTATTTTTCTTGGATCAATTACATCAGGATTTTCTTTTATAAATTCTCTTACTGCTTTACTCCAAGCATCTTGAATGTCAGAATTAATATTTATTTTTGTAATTCCAGCTTCTCGACATTTTTTTAAAGTTTCAATATCAAGACCGCTTCCCCCATGTAATACTAAAGGTTTATCTACTTCTTTAGCTAAACTCTCAATTAATTTATAATCAATATTCAATTCTCCTTTATAGATACCATGGACAGTTCCTACACTTGGAGCTACTGAATCTATTTTGGTATCTTGAACAAATTTTAAACAATCTGCTAAAGTTGTATTAGTACCTTTAGTTAATTCGTTATTTTTTAATTCTCCCATTGAACCTATTTCAGCCTCAACTGACACATCATTGTTTTTAGCATATTTAACTACTTCTAATACTTTTTCAACATTTTCTTGATAAGGTTTATTAGACATATCTAGCATAACAGATGTAAATCCAGCATCAATTGCTCGTTCACAACTTTCAACACTTTTTCCATGATCAAGATGTAAACATACATCTGTTTTTATTTCTAAATCAACAATAAGACTATAAACTAAAGAGGCAACTACATCATATCCTCCCATATATTTTATAGCACTTTCTGATACTCCTAAAATAACTGGTACTTTTAACTCATTACACTCTTCCAATATACACTTTGTCCATTCTAAATTATTAATATTAAAATGGAAAACTACTTCTTTCTTTTTTTTAGCATTTAAAAGCATTTTTTTACTATTAACTAACATAACAATCACCACCTAAAGAATACTACAATTTTTTTTAAAAGTAAAGAAAAAAAGCACATTTTGTGCTAATTTCTATCGTTTAGATGTTGGCTCTTGACGTAAGCCATAGATATCTAGACCTAGTCGAGCTTGATTATAATAATCTCCATCAAATTCAACTACATCAGTACCTAATAAGCAATAATTACCCCAGCACATATTTCTAATTGCATCTTGAGCTTCATAACTTAAATCTGTAAAACGTGTACATACTTCTTGACCATTAACTGTATATCTTAATGGTTGATTATATTCAACACATCTAATCATTTCTCTTACTACTAAATTATTAACTTCTTTAGCTTGAGCTAAATCTCCTAATATATAACCTAAATAAATTATATCATTGTTATAATCAGCAAACTTTTTAACATAACCCATATCAATGCTATTTAATCCTCTAATAAGTCTTTCATAATGAATTCTTCTTGGAGCTGCTGTTAATTCATCATAATGTTCAAGTGGATTTTCACCAGTATTAACAAAGTAAAGTAATTCACTTAAATTTCTATTTGTAACTTCGTATAAGTTTTCAGTATTGACTTCAGCAACATCTGTATTATTATAATCGTATACTTCTTCAGAACCATCTCTACCTATAACTGTAAATAATTCACTACTATTCTCTGGATTATAAGATAAGAATATATATGGAGCTGGTTCTAATGATCTTTCATATGGTGTCATATAATTACTAGGAGCTGCTGTTGGTAATGAAATTGGCATTTGGGTTTGAGGAGCAATAGGTACAGCAGTAGGTAATTCTATTGTATCAACTACCTCTAATGATGGTGTATTCTCAGCTTTTTCTTGATTTTTACCTAAATTATATGCACCAAGTGCAATAATAGCTTCTGCAGTTACAACAGCTAGTAATCTTTTTGTCCATTTGAAATTTCTTGTTTTTGTTTCTTCTGCAACTTTTTCAAATCCTTCCTCAACGGCTTCTTCAGCTTCAGGATCGTCATATTCATCATATTCATCTAAATCATAATCTTCTTCTTCAGACTTTTCAGGTTCATCAGTTTGAACTAATCCTTTAAAATTTGTAATATTAACTATGCCATAACTTTCTTCAATCTCTTTTTTACAAGCTTCAAGTATTTTGTTATAATCCTCAATATTAGTATAATATCTTGCATATATAACAGCTTTTTCTTTATTAGCATACTCAATTTCAAAATAAGAATCAGCCTTAGCTTCATGGATAGTTAATTTAGTTATAATGTCTTTTTTAGTTTCAATTAAATATCCATTTTTAATTAATCCTGCTTTAATTCCTTTAACATCGTTATTCTTAATTGATTCTTGTATTCCACTTGGATATGTTCTCATAAGTTCATTCATTAACTTGTTCATGCAATCTTTTCTAGTTTGAGCAGATTCATTAAAACCATACTTATGAACTCCATCACTTCTTAAAGCAACAAACCCTAAAATATTATTTGTTTCACTTTTAACAATTACTAATCTAATAATTTTATTTTCCATAATTCCCCTCACTTAATACGAGCATATTATACAATAAAATTAAAAAAAAGTCAAGTTTTGACTTTAGAAATATTTATCAAGCATTTCCTTGACAAAAAATTGATAAGTTACATCCTCTGTATTTTCATTTCCTTCAAGTAGGCAAAGGGGAGGGAATAAAACACACCACCAATTATCACCACTACCTTCACCTAAAGTTATTACTAACGACTCATATTTTCCAGCATCATATAAAACTCCTTTATAATATTTTTCAGGAAAATAATTCTTACCAAAATTCATCTTATAATCATAGTTTGTTGTATTATCTATAACTATATTTAGTCTATTTAAATTAGCATTTATTATTCTTCTTGCATCATCTATATTTTTTACATTCTTTAATAATTCATATAATTCAGACTCAACTTTCTTTTTTACTTTCAACTTTTCATTTATATCATTTTGATTATTAGTATTTGCAATTATTCTAATCCGAATTGCTTCTTTAGGTATTACTATATTATCATTTTTATTTTTAACTAAAATTATAATTGCTAAAGCAATAACTATTAATATTATTGTTTTTGTTTTCAAAAAAATCACCTTTCATATTAATGATGAGTGATTTTTTTTTATTTATTCATTTATTTCTATATTTTTAAAGATAAAAACCATTCTAGGAAGACCAGCCATATCTTTTTTAGTTAAAACTTTTACATCTTTTAAATGCTTATTAATTAAATTTAATATTTTTTCTTCTTGATTATAACCAATCTCAAATGCAATTAAATATTTATCATTTAAGTATTTTTCACATTTACAAAGAATCTTATCATAATATTCTAAACCATCGTTATCAGCAAATAAAGCTTGATGTGGTTCATTGTTTAAAACTAAATCTGTAATTTCTTTATCATCATAGCTAATATAGGGAGGATTTGAAATAAGACAATCAAATTTATCTTCGATATTATCTAATAAATCTGAATATACTATTTTTACATCCAATCCTAATTTTTCTTGATTAATATGAGCAACTTCTAAAGCTTCATTTGAAATATCACTTAAAGTAATATCTAAATCATTATTTAAATACTTCAAAGTTAACCCTATACAACCACTCCCAGTACCTAAATCTAAAACTTTTATATTTTTAGAAAAATACTTTTGTAAATAATTAATAGTATTATTAACTAATTCTTCCGTTTCAAATCTTGGAATTAAAACTCTTTTATCAACATAAAAATCTAATCCATAAAAATTAGAATTTTTTAAAGCATATTGTAATGGTTCACCATTTTTTAAACTATTTAAACATTCTTGAAACTTAGTTGTAATCTCTGAATCAACAATTTCATCTAAATGAAGACTAAGTTCTAAAGGATTCATATTTAAAAGAGTAGATAATAATAACTTTGTTTGATCCTTATGTATAACTTTATTACCTAAACATAACAATTCTTCAATTTTCACTTATTCACCTGCAAGTTTTCGCTTTTGATCTTCAGTTATTAAAGCTTCAATTATTTCATCTAAATCGCCTTCCATAACTCTATCTAATTGTTTAGTCGTAAAACCTATTCTATGATCAGTTACTCTATTTTGAGGATAGTTATAAGTTCTTATTTTCTCACTTCTATCACCAGTTCCAATTTTGCTTTTTCGGATAGCTCCTGTTTCAGCTTCTTCTTTAGCTGTCATATAATCATATACACGGCTTTTTAATATTTGTAAGGCTTTTTCACGATTTTTTATTTGACTTCTCTCATTTTGACAAGTAACTACAATTCCAGTTGGAATATGGGTCATTCGAACCGCACTATCAGTTGTATTAACATGTTGACCTCCAGCACCACTACTACGATATATATCAACTCTAATATCACTTTCTTTAATATCAACTTCAAAGTCTTCTGCTTCAGGCATTACTAAAACTGTTGCAGTTGACGTTTGAATCCGTCCATTAGCTTCTGTTACAGGAACTCTTTGAACTCTATGAGATCCACTTTCATATTTAAATTTAGAATAAGCATTCTTTCCTTTTATCATAAATTCAATTATAGTATATCCACCACTTGCACCATCTATTGAATTTAAAACTTCTACTTGAAAACCACTTTTAAGAGCATACTTTTCATACATTCTAAACAAATCACCCGCAAATATATTTCCTTCGTCTCCTCCAGCAGCTCCTCTTATTTCCATTAAGACATTTTTCATATCATTTTTATCTTTAGGAATTAATAAAAGTTCTAACTCATGTTCTAAATCTTCTTTTTCTTTAGTTAAATTTTCAATTTCTTCACTTGCAAACTCTGCTAGTTCTTTATCATTTAGCATATTTTTAGCTTCTTCTAAATCACTTAAAACCTTTGTATATTTATCATAACAATTAACAACATCCTCAATACTAGCAAGTTCAATTGAAATCTCTTTTGATTTTTTTATATCTGATAACACTTCAGGTTTCATCAATTCTTGATTCAACTCTTCAAATTTCTTTTTTATTAATTCTAATCTTTCTATCATTTTAGCCTCCTTATTTCCTCATAATTACAAATTAAAGGATTGCTAATTTAAATCTTCTTCATCTAATACTACTAAATCTGATAAATCATCGTCATCATCAGATGCATCAAAGTCATCATCATCAACTGATACATCGTCAGTATATTCATCACCATACTCATCTTCAAGCATCATATCATCATTATCAGCTATTTCTTCTTCATCTTCCATATCTTCATCATCAAGTGAGTCAACTATAACCTTATCAGAAGTATGTCTTTTTCTTAAATCCCATACTCCATCAATTAAAATAAATCTCTTATCAGTTGCTAAAGATGTATAATAATCTCCAATTTTATTTTCAATAGTTGATGGAGGTAATTCTAATTTGGTTACAATATCCGTGAATAAATCAAGGGTATTAATTCCTTTCTTAGAGTTCTCCAAAATCATAAATGTAATATCTTTATAAGATAAGTTTTCAATATCTTCTTTTTTAATTTCTTTCATAAAATCCTCCATAATCTATATTTTATTTAATTTTAATATCAATTAAAAATTCATCATTATCTATCTTATATTTAACTTTAAAATAATTATCATTATTTAGAATTTCTAATACTTTTAAATTCAAACTTAAAGTTTTATGACTATTTTTTTCTTTGATTAAACATTTTTCTTCTTGAAACAAGAAATTAAGTTCTAGATTATCTGTTATTCTAGTAAGTTCCTCTAAATCTTTTTTCAAAATCATTTTGGAATCTAAAGTTTTGAACACAATTTGGTCTTTATTTAAAATTCCTTTTATATTGTATTCATAATTTTCATTTCTTAAACAATATTTTACTAATAAATTTACTTTTCCCATGACTCACCAATATATAAAAAATATATATCGACTAGCATTATACCACAAATGAATGAATTTGAACACATATTTTTACATTTTTTTGAAGATAATAAAAATAGGTGATAATATGAAGTTTTTTAAAAATATAACAAAAGCAATAATTATCCTAATTTTTTTATGTATTTTTGGATTTTCAGCAATTTATCTATATGCAAAAATGCTTCCAAAACTTAGTATAAGTGGCAATGGTAGTTATACTTTGTATGATAACCAAGAAAATATTTTTTTTCAAGGAAATGGAACAAGTAAATGGGTTAGTATAAATGATATAAGCAATTATGTTAAAGTAGCAACAGTTACAATTGAAGATAAAAATTTTTATAATCATCATGGATTTGATTTTTTAAGAATTATGAAAGCAATGTATACTAACTTAACTAGTAGAAGTTATAAAGAAGGGGCTTCAACTATTACTCAACAATTTGCTAAGAATTTATACCTAGATTTTGATAAAACTTGGGAAAGAAAGTTAAATGAACTTTGGTATACTATTCAAATTGAAACACATTATTCAAAAGATGATATCTTAGAAGGGTATTTAAATTGTATTAACTACGGTCATGCAATGTATGGAATTGAAAATGCAAGTGAATTTTATTTTAATAAAAAAGCAAATGAACTTTCTTTAGCAGAAGCTGCTATGTTAGTTGGTATTCCCAAATCTCCTTCTAATTATTCACCTTTAATAAATCCTGATATTGCTAAGAAAAGGCAATTATATATTTTAAAAATAATGTACGATGAAGGAGTAATTACTAAAGATGAATATAATAAAGCAAAAGTTGAAAAATTAGAATATCATGGTAAAAAAGATGGTTTAAATTTAGATACTTTGTTATATTATCAAGATGCGGTCATGGATGAATTAAAAAGTTTGGGAAATGTTATAGAAACTCATTTGCAAAATGGAGGGATTAGAATCTATACAACTTTAGATGTAAAAGCTCAAACAGTTTTAGAAGAAAGTATTAAAAGTAATATTACAGATAATAATGAAATACAAGCTAGTGGAATTATGATTAATCCTACAAATGGAAGTGTAATTGCTTTAGCAGGAGGACGTGATTTTAATAAATCTCAATATAATCGAGCTTTAAGTTCAAAAAGACAAGTTGGTTCCATTATGAAACCATTCTTATATTATAATGCTCTTGAAAATGGATTTACAGCTAGTACATCTTTTTTATCACAAGAAACAACATTTACTTTAAATGCTAACAATATTTATACTCCTAAGAATTACAACAATGTTTATGCAAACAAAGCCATTAGTATGGCATCAGCCATCGCTTTTTCCGACAATATTTATGCTATCAAAACACATTTATTCTTAGGAAGCGAAAACTTAATTGACACAGCTAAACGAGTTGGAATCAAAACAAAGTTAGATCCAATTGCTTCACTTCCTTTAGGAACCGTTGAATTAAATCATTTAGAAATAACGAATGCCTATGCAACTTTAGCAAGTGAAGGTGTAAAGCATGAACCATACTTTATTGAAAAAGTAACTGACAATGCGGGAAATGTTTTATATCAACATAGTGATAGCAGTGAAGTAGTTTTAAATAAAAGTATTACTTTCATTTTAAATGATTTGTTAAAAGGAACTTATGATTATAATATGGTCGATTATACTTATCCAACTAATATTTCTATTTCTTCTTTATTAAAACATGATTATGCTATTAAATCTGGTTCAACAGATACTGATAACTGGATAATTGGTTTTAATAAAAATATTGTTACTTCTATTTGGATAGGCTATGATGATAATAAAAAGATGACTACAAGTGATTTTAAATATTCTAAAAAAATTTGGGCCAATGTAATGGAAGCATACTTAGCTGATAAAGATGTTAATTGGTACGAAATTCCAAGTAATGTAGTTGGTGTAATAGTAGATCCAATTACGGGAAATCTTGCTACTAATGAATCTAAAAGCAAAAAAATTCTTTATTATATTAAAGGAACTGAACCTAGTTATACTCAAGAAGTTTTTGATGAATATGAAGAAAAAAATAAATTAGAAAATTAAAATCCAAAATAAAATGAAGCTAAAGAATAATCTTTACTTCATTTAATTTTTTTCTTCATAATTATTATCTTCCAAAGAATAATCTAATATTGGTAAAATATCTCTTGATAACATATCTTGGTCGGAATATATTGATATTAATTTTTTATCTTCTTCTGTTAATTCTTGATTACCATTAGATTCAACTTCCAAATTCCAAATATCATTTTCCTCCATAATTTTCTCCTTCTATTACATTATTATCAATTTGATTTTGACTAACTAAACTTCTTGCTGTTTCATAATTTATTATATGTTTTTGTAACTTTCCATAATATAAATTAATTCTATCAATATAATAATTTATATTTAATTCTGAATTTGATAATTCTTTATAAGATTCTAACATTTTATTAATATAGTTATAAAATCTTATAGCTATATTTTTATATTGTATTACATTTATATCAAACATTTTTAATTGCTCTAAATCAATATTTTGAATACCATTTTTATATTTATTTATATATTCATTAGTTATTCTCATCTTATTATACATATAAGCAAATATTTCATCTATATTTTGAATAACTCTTTTTTTCTCTAAAACTGTTAACTTATCAATCTCACTTTTATTAAATCCAGTTGTTTTTAATCTATAAATAACTTGACCTGAATAAAAGCCTAAAGAAGAAAGAGATAAATCATCTGTACTTAATAATTCAACACAGCTTTTAGGTTTATTATCATCATTATAAAAAGCTTTAAACTGTGGATAATCATTCATCAATTGAGGATACTTTTGAAAAACCTCATCCAAACTTTGAGCTAAATAATTATTTGAATAAACCATCCTTTGAGATGCATCTTTTCTATTTGCTAAATTGTTTTGAACAAACTCAATATAACGATATTTAAATATTCTTTCTAAAGCTTCCTTAGCTTCATAATTAGGCATATAATCATGCAAAACTTTTCTTACTCCCATCCATCCAGCTAAATTAGCACCTTTTTCTATTTCTTGAAACAAATAATTCCTGTGATACTCATTTCTATCTAAATACGTCATAAGTCTTCTAGTTGCCATATAATAAGAAGCATCTGTTTTTTTACCTTCTGAAACTTCTTTATCTTGAACTTGATGTTCCAATTCATGAAATAAAGTTTGTAATACAGCTAATCCTTCACATTTCCCATCATTTCTTCTTCCAAATTTATCTGTTAATTTATTATCTTTAAACGTTACTCTTTTTAAATTTTCTTTGTTAATAATTATTGATTTTCCTAAAGACAATCCTAAATTACTTTGTTTTTCTAATTTAGCTACAAATATTTCAGTAGCATCTAAATTTTCTTCTTCAATTTTTTTATAACCTAAAAATTTTATAATAAAAGTAATTGTCGTTGCACTTAATAAATTAGATTCATTTAATAAATATTTAACTAAATTTTCTTGAGCATTTCTTAAATCTTGGTTATTAGTAGGAACATTATAAGAAAAATATTCAACTAGTTTCTTCTTTTCTTCTACTGTTAAACTTTCAGGATTTTGCTTAAATTTATCGTATATTATATGAACATTATTTCTTTTATTAATAATAGAATTTTTAATAAACTCAATTTCTGGTATATACTTTTTTAATTGTTCAACTTTAATATCTTTAATAGGTAATTGAAATAATAATAAAGGTTGTTGTTGTAATAAAAATCTTATTTTTTTTATATAAATATCAAAATTACTATTAGGAATTACTTTCTCATTATCAATCATTTTTTTTATCATATAATGATCAATTGCTGTAATTGCAGTTAACTCTTCATAATCCATTTGAAAATTAGAATCATCATTATTTTGAAATCTAGCATCAAGTAATCTAATAATAGTATTATTATCTAAATATTTTTTATAATTAACACTGTTTAAAAAGGATTCATTATAAGCTTTCATATATTCTCCTATATAAAATGAAGTTAAAGAATAATCTCTACTTCATCATTATTTTTTAATAAAAAAGCATTTGCATCATCAGTATCTAAATGTAGTTCAAAATAAGCCATATCTGAATCCTTTAAATGAACATGATTAATAATTCCACCTTTTTCTCCTGGAATTTTAACACTTACTTCTTTAATACCAACCAAATTCTTTTGAACTCTTATAATAGGATCAACATGAATATGACGAGTTGCGATTATCGCACACTCTTTAGTAACACTTCCATATGGTCCTATGATTGTTAATACTTCTGAATTTTCTATATCACCAGAATCTCGAATAGGGGGGTTAACTCCTAATTTATAACAATCTGTTTTACTTACTTCAACTTGAGTATAATTTCTAATTGGTCCTAAAACTCTAACATTGGTTATTTCATCTTTTTCAGTTTTAAGAGTTACAAATAAATTACTAGCAAACTGTGTTGGTTGATTTAATTTTCTAACGACTTCCATTTTAGTATCTCCAAATAAAGTTTTATAATCTTCAAAACTTAAATGAACATGTCTATTACTAACTCCAACACTTACTTTCATTTTTCCTTCATCTAATGAGAAATCAAATACTGGTGTTTTATCTCTAATCTTTTTATCATATTCAGCATAAGCAAGAGCTAACTTTTTTACCTCTTCACTTATTTCACTTTTTTGGATAGTATCAACTTTTAAATCATCGTCCATAAGCATCATTCCTTTTATTCTTAATATTTATACCATATATAATTATTATAAAAAAATAATTATTATAAGGCAATAGTAAAAAAGCTACTTTACATTTAAATTGACAAAAAATGTAACTTAAAGTCTTAACAAAATACTAATCTATTTTTACTATTATTTTACCATTATTATTATATTAAATTTTATAAAAAAAAATATCTAAATTAGTAAGAATATTCAATTCAAGAACTATGTATAAAAGCAATTTAATATCATATATTTAATTGGAGGTTTTTATATGAATAATAGTTATAATTATAATCCATATCAAAATGGTTATCCTAATACTTCAAATTTAAATCCATCTTATATTCCAAGTCAATCATCATCAGCACCTGGAGTAGGGGGGAATACAATTACAAATGAATATGCTGAAGAACTATTAAATAAGAATATTGGAAAAACTTTAAAAGTTTATATGTCTTTTAATGATTCCATTGAATGGCGAGATAAAGTATTCGAAGGAGTATTAGAAGCTTGGGGAAGAGATTTCTTTTTGTTAAGAGATCCTAATTCGAATAAACGTTATATGCTATGGAATATATATATTAATTATTTAGAATTTAATGAAGATGTTACACTTTAGTTGAATTTTTTTTAGAAATTTGTTAAAATATAGTTGGTGATAGTAAATGAAGAATATAGTAATATTAGTAATTTCTGTTGTAGTTCTTTTAATTATCTTTATTATAATTGTTTTAATAGTAGGGAAAAATAAAATAAGAAGTATTTTAACTCCTCTTGATATATCAAAAAAAGATATAAATGATTATTTAAAGCAAAAATATAAAGTTTATAAAGAAATGATCAAGTATATAAAAGATAATCTAAGTATTAAAGAAGAGGCTTTTAATGAATTTTTAAGTTTTGATACTAGAGAATGTTTACAAAGTGATTTAATTAATATGCTTGATAAAACAACTTATGAATTGAATGAATATGTTGATAATTATGATGAGTTATTAAAAAGTCCTGACTTTATGATTTTAAAAAGGAAACTATATAATATTCAAATAAATTTAGAAGCTACAATTGATTACTATAATAGTAAAATAAATGTCTATAATACTTTAAAAGATCAAGGGCCAACTAATTTTTCAACAAAATTCTTTACATTTGATGAATATAATACAATAAAAAATGAAAAAGAAGAAATATCTAGATTAATTAATTTAAACTAGATATTTTTTATTTTATAAGATAAATTAGAATATAATTTTTCTAATTGTTCCTTATCAATATAAATTACTTTTCCACTTTTTGGATTAATTTTTTTATTTCCAAAGACAATCCAAATTACATCAATGGAAATATGAAAATTAAAAGGTTACCTTTTGGGTAACCTCTATTATTCATAAATTCTAACTTTGATTTTCTTAGTTTTAGATTCATAAGATACTCTTAAATCTTCTCCTGTAACTGTAACATCAACTTCATATTCACCTGGAGTTGTATACTTAGAAAGATCAACATTAGCAACTATCTTACTTGCATCTATTTCATCTAAAACTTCTTTGCTTCCTTTAACAATAACAGATACAACACTATCGCTTGCACTTCCAGCTGTTACTTTCAAGCCATTAGCAAGATTAATTGTATGAACTTGAACATTTGTAACTTCTTTTTGAGCTTGTTCACCAACTTTTAGTTTAACTGTAACACTCTTTTCACTCATATCTCTTACACCAGTAGGTTTTTCAAGATTAACATTAAATTCTTTATCAGTAGATAATCCATCTACATCAACAACAACTGGTATATATTCAACTTTTTGTAATAATTCTTCATCACCATAAATTGTAACATTTGAAACATTAGTAGTTGTTGATTCAATAGCATAACCAACTGCAAGATCACCATCTGGAATAACTCGAATTGGTACACTCTTACTTGTTGACGTAACTGTTAAACTAGCTCCAATTGTCTTTGGTAATATTTCAACATCAACCATTTCTCCATTTGTATCATAAGCAATCAATGTATTATCAGATAACTTAGTCTCTCCAACTGGAGTATCTTTAGGTAATTTTTCTAAATCTACTAAAGCTTTAACATATGCAACTTGAGCTAATTCCTTTTCTGAACCTTTAATTGTAACTTCTGTTTGATCAAGAGATATATTACTAATATCCTTTTTGCTATCTAATTTATCTCTATGTAATATCTCAGCTGTAACTTCTCTTGTTTCACTTATCTTATCATAAACAACAACTGTAACAACTGAAGGATCTAACTTATATTCAACTGAAGTTACTCTTTGTCGATATTTTAAATTAACTCGGTGAGTTCCAACTGATAACTCTCTTAAATCAACAGTTATTTCATCACTTCCTGATAATTGTTTAGCAAGATAAATATTACTACGTCTTCCAATTAAAACAACATCAACTGTTTCAGGTAATCCTTCTATAACATAAGCTTCTTCATTGTAAATAGCTTTAACTGGTTGATTATATAACATCTCTGCTGAACTTACTAAAGCATTTGAATTTTGTTCAATAACTGCAAAAGCAATCACTGCAAGAACTAACGAAATAATTATTAAAAATTGCTTATTTGCAAACAATCTTTCTAAAGTTCGATTATTACTACTAAATAAATCAGATATCTTTAAAAATAGTTTCATAACAGGAGTAATAATTATTTTATCAATAAATTTAAATATATGTCCTAAAAAAAGACAAAACTTTTTAATTATTTTCTTCATAAATTTCCTCCTCGTTGTCAACATCTTCTACTTCATCTACAGCTTTTGGTCTTAATTCATCAATTAACATCATTCTTGCATCTTCTAAAGATAAGTTGTAGAATAATTCACCTTTAACTGCAATTGATATACGACCTGTTTCTTCTGATACAACTATACTTATTGCATCAGTTTCTTCTGCAATTCCTAAAGCTGCTCTATGTCTAGTACCAAGTCTTTTATTTAATTTTATATTATTACTAGTTGGGAAAACTGCTCCTGCACAACTAATTCTATTTCCTTGAATTATAACAGCTCCATCATGTAGAGGATTATTAGGGAAGAAAATGGAAATTAAAAGTTCATTTGTAAGATCTGCATATAATCCCTTAGCTTTATCAATATAATCAGATAAACTGATATCTCTTTCAAGAACAATTAATGCTCCAATTCGAGCTTTTCTACAATAGTCAACTGCTTGAATTATTTCATAAACCATCTTTTCACGTTCATCAACTGTTAATATCTTATGCCTACCTAACAATTGACTTCTACCTAATTGTTCTAAAGCTCCTCGAATTTCTGGTTGGAATATTATAATCAAAGCTAAAGGTCCCCATTCAATTACATATTCAAGTATCCAACCAACCGTTGTAAGACCTATATAATCACTTATTAATTTAACTATTACGATTACTAAAACTCCTTTAATTAATAAAGACATTTTTACATTATTTTTAAAGTTCTTTAAGATATAATAAAATATCATCCAAACTATTCCAATATCTATTACTCTTCTTAAAACCCACCATACTGTATCAAATATTGTCATACTTAATTCTCCTTTTTAAATTCTTTAAATATACTTAATTATAACAAAAAAAATGGTTTAAGTAAATACCATTTTTTCTATCTATTTTCTTTTAACTTTAGAATTTAAACTCTCCATACTATAATAAAGATCTTCAGCAATTTTTGAATAAATACTATTCTTATTTTCTTCATCATCTTTTTGAACTATATTTTTTACTATTTTTTTATCAGGCAATAATCTAATAACTTTAATTATAGTATCAATTGTTTTAACATCTAAAATAAATAAATTACTATTACCTATTTCAGAATATCTACTAAATATTACTCCTAATAATTCATTTATATTTAAATACATTTCTTGAGTTACAATACATTCTTTTTCATTTATTTTTTGAATCGTAACTTTTATAAGAGAATCTTCAACAACTTTAAAAAACTCTATCCAATTATCTTTAATTTCAAATACATTATTTAACATTTGCATTCCAAGACTTTCTTCAACAATTGTCCCTCTACTTAAAGATTCTGAAAAAGTTGAATATTCTAAAGAACTATTAACACTTCTATTAGATAGCCAAAGACCATATTCTAAAGTACTTGGATCTCTCAATCCTTCAACCATTTGTCCTTCTAATAAACCAAAATCTGAAATTATATTACTTGTATTTTCTTTTAAATTTTTATTGTCACTTCTTGATAATAATCTTCCAACATAATAATTCCAATCAAATTTCATACCAACACCTCGAGGTATTATTTTATCATAAATTATTTAAAAATCAAGTAATTTTTTTGTATATTTATTCTGATTATTAAAAATTATTTTTTTCGTAAAAAAAGAAGATAATTTTTCAATATCTTCTAAAACTTGAATTTATTATTTAACTTCAACTTCTGCTCCAGCTTCTTCTAACTTAGCTTTAATTTCATTAGCTTCAGCAACTGGAATGTTTTCTTTAACAGCACCACCATTATCAGCGATATCTTTAGACTCTTTTAATCCAAGTCCAGTGATTTCTTTGATAATCTTGATTACATTAACTTTTGCTGCACCAGCATTTACTAAGTTAACAGTAACTGTAGATGGTCCTTCACTTGCTGCATCTCCTGCACCAGCTTGAACTGGAGCTGCTACAGCAACACTTGATGGATCAACACCAAATTCCTCCTTCATTGCATCAACTAATTCTTTGATTTCTAAAAGATTCATTTCTTTTAGAGCACTAATAAATTCATCTCTTGTTAATTTAGCCATAATTTTCTCTCCTCCTTATTAATTATTTTCTTCTAATTGTTTAGAATATAAATCTAAACAAATTGCTAAATCTTTTGGTATAGCAAGCATACCACCTGCAAGCATTGTAAGTAAACCGTCTCTTGATGGAATAGTAGCAAGTTTCTCTAAAGTTTCTTTAGGTGTTACTTCATTATCAACTAATCCAACTTTTAATTCAACTGCTTGATGAGTTTTCATAAAGTCAGCCAAAACTTTAATTGGAGCAATTTGATCTTTACTAAAAGCAACAGCTGTTGGACCTTCTAGATGTTCATCAATAGAAATGTTCAAATCATGCATAGCTCTTGCAATCAAAGTATTCTTATAAACTTTGTATGTACTTTCTACATCTCTAAGTTTACCACGTAATTCTTTGATTTCTTCATCAGTAAGACCACGATAATCAAATAAAACAACACTACTAGCATCTTCAACTTTTTGTTTAATCTCATCAATTACTTGTTGTTTTTCTTGTAATATCTTAGGATTTGCCATTTTTTCCTCCTTTATTAAATTTATTAAATGTCATGCAAGGAAAAAGTCCTTATATAAGGACTTTAAATAACTTTATCTTATTTATAGTCCTCGGTAGGATTTACTAATTACCTACTGTCTTTGGCACCACATCAATAAACTTATACTATTATAACACAATATTTTTATTTGTCAAATGAATTTATGTTAATTTTTATTCCAGGACCCATTGTTCCAGATATACTTATGTTCTTAACATAATCACCTTTAACAGTTGCAGGTTTAAGTTTTAGAATTGTTCCTACAAAACTATTTAAGTTCTCAAGAAGTTTTTCTTCTTCAAAACTAGCTTTTCCAATAACACCATGAACATTACCAAAACTATCTGTTCTAAATTCAACACGTCCAGATTTAACATCTTTAACGGCCTTAGCAACATCAGTTGTAACAGTTCCAGTCTTTGGATTTGGCATTAAGCCTTTAGGTCCTAAAACTCTACCTAATTTACCAAGAAGTGGCATAGTTTCTGGAGTTGCAATTAAAGTATCAAAATCGAACCAGTTTTCTTTTTCGATTTTTTCAATCATATCCATATCTCCTACATAGTCAGCACCAGCTTCTTTAGCAGCTTTAGCTTGGTCTCCCTTAGCAATTACTAAAACTTTTTTAGTTTTACCAGTTCCATTTGGAAGAACAATAGCTCCTCTTAATTGTTGGTCAGCTTTCTTAGTATCAAGATTTAAATACATTGCAACTTCAATTGTTGCATCAAACTTAGCATTTGATGTTTCCTTAACTAACTTAATAGCATCTTCTTTAGTATATAACTTTCCTTTTTCTAACTTTGTTAAAGCTTCGTTATATCTTTTTCCTCTTTTCATATTTACCTCCTTGTGGTTTTAGCGGACTAATAATCCTTCCACATAGGTTTCCCTATATGTTATTTAATTTCAATTCCCATATTAAGTGCTGTTCCTTTAACTGTCTTAATTGCAGCCTCAAGGTCATTAGCATTTAAATCTGGTAATTTAATTGTAGCAATCTCTTTTACTTGGTCTTCTGTCAAAGAACCAACTATTTCATTTTTTCCTTTAACAGAACCTTTTTGTACTTTAGCATACTTTTTAATTAAGTAAGCCGTAGGTGGAGTTTTAATAACAAAGTCAAAACTTCTATCTTCATAAATAGTAATTTCAACTGGTGCTATATCTCCCATCTTATCTCTAGTTGCTTCATT
>CANRCN010000019.1 GCA_947629135.1 uncultured Bacilli bacterium
AGGAACAACTACACCACAAGATGCAACAATAGGCCCAACTATTAAAGTTATCTTATCACCAATTCCTCCTGTTGAATGTTTATCAACTTTAGTACCTGGAATGCTACTTAAATTTAAGACATCCCCACTTTTTATAAATATATCAACTAAATCAAAAGTTTCTCTTTCGCTCATTCCCTTAATACAAATTGCCATTAGTAAAGAAGACATCTGATAATCTTTTACAAATCCTTTTAAATAACCATTAAAAGCATATTCAAGTTCAATTTTTTCAAGTTCTAACCCAACTCTTTTTTTATTAATAATATCAACTATATTCATCTTACACCTCATATTTAATATTATACCTAATTACTTAAACTTATTCAAGAAAAAAACTCTTAAAATTTAATTTAAGAATTTATAAAATTAACCACAAGTATCACATTTAATTTCATATGGTTTTTCTTTTGTTCCAGCACCACTTACTATTCTTACATCAGAATTCAAGGTAATTGATGGTTTTGCTGTCAAAAGTTCATTATAAAAAATTGAATCTATTCTTCTGGCATATTTTCTATATGCAGCAGGATAATATTCCCCCTCATCAAATGGAGTAATTAAAAGCATATCGTAAGAGTCTTTGCTATCTTCATCGGAAGGATAGTTAAACATTTCACCTACTCTTGATAATCCCACTAAACCCGTCCATACTTTATCTGTTTTTTCACAGTTTTTAATTTGATCCGTAGTATTTGGATCTTTACACACAGTAGCTTTATAATTTATACCAATTGTTCCATGGTCTGTTAAAGTTGCTGGGTTTCCTAGATAGTAAGTACCATTTACTAAATACTTTTTTAAATTTTCTGTTAGCCAAGTGTTATTTAAATATGCTCCCCATAAATCTTCATTTTTAGAATTAACTGCTGCTTCATAAGTATGATTGCCATTTTCTCCTTGCTTTTTTAAAACAACATTACCTTCGCCATCTCTTACATAATCGATGCTTGTTAATTTTGTTGTTCCATTTTCTTCAATTCCAACGATTCTATAATTTTTATTATCTACTTTAACATATTCTCCACTTAACCGCTCATTCAATTTATCATTTGCCCTTACAGGCTTTTTATCATTTAAAAGTATATATGGATTTTCTTTTGTGCCAGATCCTTTTGAAAAACTAACATTTGCTTTTAATACAACTGCAGGACGAACACCATTTACAACAATATTTGTACTACCACCGTAAAGGTCTCCACCATTTCCATTCGCATCAACACCCCTTATACAAGTAGTATCATCAAGGTTATTGATACAAGCTGACGATAGCCAGTAATCATATTGATTATTCAAATAACTTTTTTGATATTTTTCTACTTTATTATCAGTATTTATTCCTTCAATACTTCGGTGAAATTCATAAGGATTTAATAAACCAACTTCAGCTGTAACAGTTTTATATGGTGTAGGATAAGTGCCATTTCCATAATCAGCTGTTAAATCCCATTTGTTATCAGTAACAATTATATTTTGATAATTATATAATGTATCAAGAAAATCTTCATTTAACCAAGTTTTTACCCAGGAAGTTTCAAAATCTGGAGTATCACCAAAATACAGTCCTGTAACTATTTCTTCAGTTACCATTTTTACTGTTCCATCTGGATAAATTGCGGTTATTCTCCATAATTTTCCTGAATACCACACATAATTAAAATTTATTTCCTCATTAGTTCCTTATAAATAAATTATTTTTGCAGAATCTGTTACAACTGGATTTATTGTTTCAGTCGTATGATTTTCTATTTGTTTTTTCATTACATCAGCTGCTGTCCCCATACAAGGTTCCTGGCTTGCATCTAAATTAATTTTTGCTTTAAACGTTTGATTCATGTACTTATTATCTGCACTTTCTGAAAGATATATTTTTACTCGATAAGTTGCTTCTTCATCTGGTTTTAAATTGCAATTAAAATCTATATACTTATTTTTACTTAATATTTCTGGCTCATTATATTCATCTGTATTTTTCTTAACAATATATTTAATTACACTTTTAAATTCAGGATTTGTTGAAGTTTCTTCTATCCATAAATTATAACAAGAATTAATCGTTCCTTCATTTTTAACTGTAAAAACAAGTTCATCTTCTATCGCCATCCCTTCTTCATCAGACATTGGATACATTTCAGAAAGAGTTAAGGAATTCGTTTTCGAATTTTGAAAATTAACTTGTAAATCTCCAACATTCATTACATAACTATTTTTACTTAATTTACTACTTCTTAAAAGAGCATAACTTGATGACAACATTAATATTAAAGTTAAAGTTATCATCATGATAATTAATTTCTTTTCCGTATTCATTAATTACTCCTTTCAGCATTTTTTTTCTTCAATAAATTTAGGCACTATACAACTATTGTAAACTTTTTTAAATCTGATTTATTATAATGAATAGTATTCTTTTTGTTTATATCTTTTTCAATTGTCCCTATATTCTAATATAATTAGATTTTATAAACACATTTTTTTCAAGGAATTTTTATAATAAAATAAAGAATTATTTAATTTATTATCAATTATATTAAATCAACTATATATATAAAATCTAAAATTATAATAAAGATAAAATAAATTACTTATACTTTCTTAATTATTATAACATATTGTTTTAATTTCAATTATTCATACTTATCTTAATACATAAATAATACATTTTATTATAAAAAATATCATTATTTTTATATATTATAAGTAAATATACAAGTTAATCTATAATAAAAATATAATTTTTACTACTTTACATTTATTTTACAATATTATATAATAAAGACGTGATTTTATGAAAAGATTTAATATGATTGATGAAAATTTTAAATGTGAAAATTGTGGATTAGAAGTAAAAAAACTAAATTATACAGCTAGAGATCATTGTCCTAAGTGTTTATATTCAAAACACGTTGATATAAATCCAGGAGATAGAAAAAATGAATGCTGTGGATTAATGAAACCAATTGGAATAGAAAAATATAAAGACACTTATAAAATAATTTATAAGTGCTTAAAATGTGGAGAATTACATAAAAATAAAAAAGCTATTGACGATAATATGGATTTAATTATTGAGTTATCAAATAATATCTAGTCATACATAATAACATATTTTCAATTATTACGTAAACTATTATAGGTAATAAAGGAGGTATATTATGTATTACGGTGGTTATCCAAACTACGGATATGGTTATGGTTACGGTAACTCTTGTGGAGGAAACGTAGGATACATCTATCCAAATTATGGATACAATAATAACTCTAATTATGCTATTATCATTGTATTATTTATTCTATTAGTTATAATTATTGGTACTAGATGGGGAAGATAAAAAATCTTCCTTTTTATTTACTTTTTTGAACTTTTATGATAAAATTATACGCGAGTGGTGGTGGTAGTATGTTAAAAATGAGTGACATCCTAGATGAAAAAGAAAAAATATTAAGAGAAAAAAGTGTTGATGTTAAGTTTCCAATAAGCAATGAACGAAAAAAACTAGTACATGATATGATTGAATTTTTAACTGATAGTCAAATAGATGAATTAGCTTTGAAATATGATTTAAGACCTGGAATGGGACTTGCTGCTATTCAACTTGGTATTAAAGAAAGATTCTTTGTAGTTGTTCATGAAGTTGATGAAGGTAAATTTGATAATTATGTAATTTTTAATCCAAAGTTAATTAGTAACTCAGAAGAAATGATATATGTTGGAGAGGGCGAAGGTTGTTTATCAGTTAATAGAGAAGTATGTGGAATTGTTCCAAGATATGCTAGAATTACAGTTGAAGGATATGATGAAGATGGAAATAAAATAAGAATAAGAGCTAGAGAAGAATTAGCTATTGCCTTTCAACATGAACTAGATCATTTAGATGGAATACTATTTGTTGATAAAATAGATCCTAAAAATCCATTTAAAAATAAAGATTTATATAGAGAGATTTAAAAAGATTTTTAAAATCTTTTTTTATTTTAATATTTTTTTTAAAGTTTTAATAGCATTTTTTTCTAATCTTGAAACTTGAGCTTGACTAATTCCAAGTTCTGATGCTATTTCCATTTGAGTTTTACCAATTACATATCTTTTGTCTAAAATACTTTTTTCTCTATCAGATAAATCGTTAATAGCTTTTTTTAAAGCTATTTTAGTTTCTATATCAGCATCATTCTTAGTATCTTCTAATTGTTCGTATAAATAAATTGTATCTCCTCCATCGTTATAAATTGGTTCGAAAATACTAATTGGATCTGCTAAAGCCTCTAAACTATTTAAAACATCCATTTCATCTTCGCCTAACTCTTTAGCTATCATTTCATAACTTGGAACATATCCTAATTTATTAGTTAATTCATCTCGCTTAGCAATCGACTTATAAGCCAAATCTTTAACACTTCTACTTACTCGAAGTAAACTATTATCTCTTAAATATCTTCTAATTTCGCCACTTATCATCGGTATTGCATATGTTGATAGTTTTAAACCTAAATCAATATTAAAATTATCGATTGCCTTTGTAAGTCCAATTACTCCAACTTGAAATAAATCATCTAAATTATCACATCTACCTACATATTTTTTTAAAATAGAAAGCACTAGTTTTAAATTTCCATTTACTAGTTTTTCTTTAGCTGTTAAATCCCCTTCCCTAAACTTTCTAAATAAGTTTTCTGTCTCTTCACTTGATAAAACTTCTAATTCATTTGTATTAACCCCTGTGATTTCTACTTTATGTTTAGCCAAATTAAAAATCTCCTTTCATATCTATTTTGATAAAAAGAAGATTTTTTATACAATAAGAAAATGTAATTCAAAATTAGAAAAATATCCTATTATGCTTTAAAAACATATTTTTTCTGAATCTTATAGCCTACTAAATAAATAAGAGTATCAACTACCATTTTAAAATAAGATTCATGAATCATTGGTAATAAATTATGAGCTAACATAACAAGAAGTGCTGAGACAATCATATTACAAGCTGTATGCAAATAAAATTTACCAAGCATGTTCTCACTTTTATCATGAGTTTTAAAGACTAGATACTTAGTCAAATTAAAATTTACAAATCCCGAAACAACTCTTGCTAAAACTGTTCCTATTACAATTGTTAAATTATTATCAATTGTATTAAAAGTATTAACAAAGAAGGTAAATATAATAATATCAATAATTGCTGCAAAAAAACTAGTTAAACCATATTTTATATATTCTGTAAATAAAGCTTGATATATCATAATTGAATCTGTTACTTTATTAAACTTAGATTCACTTTTTTTATAATAAACTGTAGAAATAGGAACTTCTAAAATATTAATTTTTTCTTTAGAAAACTTAATTAGCATATTCATTTCATATTCAAATTTTTTTCCCTTGGCCTCTAAACTTAAATTTAAATATCTATTAGGTATTCCTCTTAAACCTGTCTGAGTATCATGTACTTTTGTTCCATATAAGAAGCTAAAGATAACTGATGTTATTTTATTACCTATTTTATTACTTAAAGGAACTTTTTTCATATTAAAATTACGTCTTCCTAAAATTAAACTATCTTGATTACCTAAAAGTTTTAAAGAAATATTAATAATATCTGGAAATGTATGTTGTAAATCAGCATCAACTGTAACTATTCCTTTATATTCTTGTTTTAAATTTTCTAAATAATAATTTATTCCATATTTTAAAGCATAACCTTTACCAATATTTTCTTTATATTCTAAAACATCAATATTTTTATATTCTTTTAATTTTTCAAATATATTTAAATTTCTATTACTTCCATCATTTACTACTATAATCTTTGAAAAGTCATTTTCAATTAATTCTGAAACTAATTGCAATAATTTCTTACTAGGATTATAACATGGTATTAAGATAACAACATCCTTCATTAACTTCAATCCTCTCTACTATTTAATTATAACCTAAATTACTAATTTTGCAAATAGTATTTTACAGAACAAAAGCAATTTTTGAATAAATTTAAAAATATCTAAAAAACTCACATTTTTCTTTTTCTACTTTTAAGGATAAGTGTATTCTCTATATACCAAAATCCAAATGATTATAAATGAATCTTGTTACTTCAAGAAATTAATTTAATTTTTTTAAAACTTTTTTACATTTTTCGACATTTTTCTATGAAGTTCCTTTTTTCTAAATTATCTTCTATTATTTTTTGAAATTCACTTGGTACTATAGCCCTAATTCCATCTTTGCTTTTATAATAAAACATATATATACATAAATTTGCATCTATTAAATCAAGATCATCTACTAACATATCATTAGCATTTGATAATATTTGTAAAATAAATTTTTCCTTTTGTTCAAGTGATGCTTTAAAATTTGAAATAAAAGTTTTTTCAAAATTACTTTTTCTAGCTTTCATACTTTTTAATAATATATTAAAGTTATCTTTTTCTATTTTTTCAAATATGCTTTTTATATCTAAACTTTTAGGTTTATCTTGTAAAAAATTATTTTTAATTATATTATCTTTCATAAATTCATGAATAGTTATTCCATTATTAGTCCAAAATCTAATATCATCAAGTTTAGTATTTAATAAATTTACTACTTTATTTATATTTTCTTTAGGAATTTTATTCTTCCTTAAATGCTTTTTAACATCATCTAAACCATCTTTGTAATACAATGTAACAAAATTAATAACTTGGGTAACTAAATTAATATCATTATTTAAACATACACCTATTTCGTTATTTAAATCAAATAATAATACATAATAGTCATTTATATCTTGTTCACTATAAATAATATATTCTTTGTTTCCTTTTTCTTCTTCTAGATAATTTATCATAGTTTCATTTTCATTTACTTTTTGAACATTATATTTATCGTTATATACTACAACATCTAATTTTTTAAATACATCTTCAATATCTTTTTTCTTTACATCAAAATGATATTTATTTAAAATAATATCTTCAATAAAACCAAGCGGTACCATATAATCTATTGTTAAATATCCAATGACTATTTTTTCTATCTTTTTTAAATCTAATTCATGTTTTTTATTACTCTTCTTATATTCTTTATAAATACTTAATAATTCCTTTGGAATAATACTAACCTTTTCTTTCTTTAGATAATACATAATTCCAAGTCCTAGTAAAGTTTTGTTATTTCCTTTTGTACTACCATTTTCTAAAACTTCATCTAATGTTTCAAATTCATCTGAATACATAGTATTTTCAAGACGGAGTTTGAAATAATTAGGTATTACAGTCTCTAATAATTTAATTTTATCTTTCCTATTTTTAACATCATCATCAATTATTTGGTTATTTCTTTTCATTGCTTCATAGATAATATCTAATGTTTCTGCTGATATGCTATTTAAACACTCAGCTAATGATGAAACTTTCTTGCTAATTGCATAAAATTCTTTAGGTGCCCTAACTAATTCTTTTTCAAAATTCAAATCCATAATATACCTCTCTTTACAGCTATATTATAGCATATCTTTAAACTTTAGCAAGTTTTTTTATGAAAACACATAAGTTTTTTTTCAAAACTTATGTGTTATTTTATTTTTTTAATCAGTAAGTCCTGGTATAATATTAGTTACATCATTTGAATCCTCTTCATTTTCGTTTGTTTGATTATCATCACTTGGTTCTGTTGATTGACTAATATCAGGAGGTGATGTTACAGTATCATCTGATGATTGATTGTCATCTTGATTTTGATCATCATTTGGTTGAGGAAATAAAGAAGAATTATTATCAGGTTCATCATTATTAGAAGGAGAATCATTAATATCTGTATTATTTTGGTTATTATCATCAGTTGGTTTAGTACTAGTTGTATTATCTTCTTTATTTTCTTCATCTTTGTCAGTACTTGGTTTTGGTGTAGGCTGTGGTATAAATGGATCATATACATTTCCTGTATTTTCTTGATAACTACTATCTAAAACTTTACCTTTTTTAACATCTTCTAATGCCTGAATAGATGCTTTAATTGAATTTTCATCTGGAATCATGACATATACTTTTCGATCTGGGAAAACACTTGTATAATCATTTCCTCCAGAACCAACTAATGTCATAGAAGTTACATTCCATTTAGGCATTTTATCAAGTTGCATTTTAATAACATCTGTAATTTTATCTGAAGACATATTAGTTAAGAAAGTACCTTTTAAAGATTCAAGAATAGATGTATATCTTGTTAAAATACTAGAAGTAGTAGCCTTTTTTATAATAGCTTCAATTAAAGCCTCTTGATTTCTACCACGATCAATATCACCATCTTTTAAAACTTTTCTTGTTCTAGAAAAAGCTAAAGCTTGTTCACCATTTACATGATTATAACCTTTTCTAATATAATAACCTTTACCAGTTGTTTTAAATGTATATTGAGAATAAACATCTACTCCACCTAAAGTATCAACTAAATTAACAACTGAATTAAAGTTAACTTTATAATAATAATTTATATCAATGTTTAAAATATCTTCAATTGTCTTAATACTCATAGCTGTTCCATATAATCCTGCATGAGTTAATTTATCTTTATTAGTTTGACCATGGAAAATAACATAATAATCTCTTGGAATATTAACCATTAATATCTGATTTGTTTTAGGATTAACACTAACAACTATGTTTACATCACTTCTGGAAATAGTTGAAATATCTCCAGCTGTATCCATACCAGTTATATAAATATTAAAGGTTTCCTTAGTTACATTAACATCTTTAGTTATATCTTCAACTTTTTCTTTAATTGAAAAATAATATATTATTTTATAATCAGTTTCAAAATTTTCAATTTCTTCACATAAACTATCATAATAACTATCTGTAGATAATAAAGCTCCAACTTCCTTTACTTTAAATGCTTCTAATAAAGTTGTATAGTCTAAATAATCCTTATTAGTAAAAATTATTTTTTTGTTTAATTCTCCCATAGCTTTCTTATAATTAGCAGTTTCTAAATTTATATAACCTATTGTTTGTTTTTCTAAATCTTCAATTTTATTATATTCAGAATTTTTTGGTACTAAAACCATATAATTTCTTGTTATATAATTAGCTGAATTAGCAAATTCATCTAAGAATTGAAAAGTTTCTGATACATAAAATAATGCAAAACTTAAAGCTACTATAAATAAAATATCTAAAATTATCAAAAATACTTTTACCACAATGTTAGTCTTTCTTCTAAATATAAAATATAATATCAGTAATGGTAATCCAACTAAGATTACAAAGTATATCATTAAATATTTAAATGGTAAAATATCATATTTTAATATTAAGAATGTTATTATACTAACCAAAGCTAATAAAATTATATTTATAATTAATGCAAATATATTAAACTTTTTTAATCTAATTCTTCTGTATCTACTACGCCTTCTTCTTCTTTTTCTTCTTTTTCTAGATTCCACATATATCACCTTCTATATTAATATTATGTCTATCTTACATAATATATATTATATAACATTTAGACAATAATTGCAAATCTTATTTATCAATTAATTCTTTTATAGTTTTAAGAGCCTTATCTTTATTACTTTTAAACTCTTTTGGTCTAAAGTTTTTTATTTTTAAAACAGCATCTTTTAAATCTTTTACATCCATACTTCCAATTATATATCCTTCTTCTTGAAAATTATTTATAATTTGAAGTTGATGATCATTAACATGCTCTTTATATTTTTTAAGACGTGGAATAGCAATTATTTTTTTATTGTATTTAAGTCCAGTTAAAATAGCACCTACTCCACCATGAGTTATTAAATAATCACACTCACTTATTAGTTTATCAAAATCTTCTTTATTTATTAAATCAAATATTTTCATATTAGAACTTTGATAATCACTAGAATATCCCGCTTGAACAATAACTTCATCATTTATTACTTTTTCTTGAATTAATTTGTCTATTTCTTCTAATAATCTTGTAAATTTTTTATCTTGAGTTCCAAGTGTTACTAATATCATACAACCTCCTAAAAAATTAATCCTATATAAATAGCTTTAGGATAAAGTTCTAACATACTTTTCCATTGAACAAGAAAATAATCAGCTATTGGATAAACCAATTTACCAGCCATAGTCTTAGTAGTTCTATTAGCAAGTGTTTCTATAAAAATTACTTTTTTTCTAAAAAGTTTAGCTATATAACACATACTAACAGCTGTATGAGTCCCTGTTGTTACAACTACATCTGGTCTTATTTTTAAAAACAAGTAAAATGACTTGAAAATATTATAAGTAAACTTGAAAAGATAAGTGAATAAATGAGACTTAGTACCATAAACTAAATAATAAACTTTATCATATTTATCTTTTAAATACATATTTGATTTAGTTTTTTCAGTTACAATAGTTGTATCATAATCCTTAAATAAATCACTCATTTCAAGTAATTCTGTTAAATGTCCTCCCGTTGATGAAATAAACATAACTTTTTTCATAAATTTACTCCTTTACTTCTTTAAGTAATAATCCCATTATAAATCCTAAAAACAAAGTTACAATCCAATAATCAAAGACATTACCACTTAAAATAGCTATAAAATATATTAATCCTATACTTACAATATAAGTGCAATTTAAAGCATTAAACTTCTTTTTATTCTTCATGATTTTATAAAAAGCATAACAAACTAATCCTAGATAAGGGAAAATAAAAATAATAATACCAAATATACCTAATGAATAAAATTGAGCTACGATATCATTTTCCATATAACAATTAGCATTCATTGGTCTTTCATAAGAAAAACCTACTAAATAATCTAATTTATTATTATTTAATTCAAAAACTCGTTTCGTAATATAAGATTTAATTTCTCGATTATCATTCCTATCTACATAAGGAACATCTAACATCATAAACCAAAAATCTGGATCTTCTTCATAAGGATATATTTTATCATAGAAATATTTTCCTAAATCATAAACACCATAAAATTCTTTTAAATATTCTATTTTTTTATCCTTAATTTCTTTTTTAGAATCTAACGTTTTTATTTCTTTTTTTAATTCTAATAATTTTTTATCAGCACCACTTTGTTTAATTTTTTCACTAATTGTTGCATTATGACTATCCGCAAAAGTTCGATTACTAGCAGGTATATATTTATAAATGGCAATAAAAAAGATTAAAAAAATAGTACAAATAACAAAATTTATAGTAATAATCTTATCTTTCTTTAAAATTTTAAAGAAACAATAAATCATAATTGATAAAAGATAAACAGCCATCATACCAAGTCCAGCAATTCTAGTTCCAAGCATTACCATTGCAAGCATTGATAAGAAAAGAGTGATCAAACTAATTAAATTAAATTTATCATGTAAAACAACATAAACTAAAATAGGAAGTAAAGAAACTAAAACGGCACTTAAAGGATTAGCATAACTAAATAAACCTTTACTTGCAAAATATTCATAAGAATAAGTTTCATATATTCCTGGTTTAAACCAGCTAAAGAAATTACCTATAACTCTGGTTCTATCTTCTAAATGATAAGATGTTAAAGCTACTTTCATTAAGTTAGTTCCTACCATAATAATAGAAAATATTAAGTAGACTATTAAAATTATTTTTTTAATATCTTTATATTCTAAATCATTTTGATACGTTATAAAAACAAGTAATAAAGGACAAAACATACGAATTAAATAAAAAGCTTCACTAAACATTGAATAATTACTATAAGCTGAAACATTTACTTTAAAAATACTACTATTATATAAATGAAAAATAGTATATAACAAATAAACAGCTATAAAAATAATAAAAGGCCTCTTTTTGAACTTATCTTTATCTTTAAATAAAATAATTGTTAAGATGCACAAAAACATTAGAAATATAATTCTAATAATTGTTGCAGGAGAAAATTTAAATATGTTAATAACTTGATTAGAATACAAAATACTTAAATCAAGTAAAGGTTCTAACATCATAAAAATAATTAAAGTATATTTACTAACTTTTTGTAACTTCATCTTATCACTCATCCAATAACTTCTCTATTTTTTTAATTATATTATTTATATTATAAGAAAAATTTTCTAATTCATCATGACATTTTTTTAATTTAGTTGGATTTTCAATAATATCCAAAATACCATTATACAATCCTTCAAAAGAATTTTCAACTATTATTCCATATTTTTCTTTCATTATTTCATGAATACTTAATACTTCTAAAGATAAAACTGGAACTTTTAAAATTAAAGATTCTAAAATAACTAATCCAAACGGTTCAAATCTTGAGGTCATTAAAAAGCAATCAGAAGCTTTAACATAAGGAAAAGGATTAGTTTTCTTTCCCATAAAAATTACTTTATCTTGTAACTTATAATTTTCAATCATACCTTTAATTTTTTCATCATCTGGACCACTTCCAATTAATCTAACACAAACTTTATCTAATTTCTCATTAATATCAAGTTGATGCAAAACTTCAATTAAACGATCATAACCTTTCATAGGATGGATTCTTCCAACAGAAATTAAATTAAGTTTATCATTTTTAAACTCAATATTCTCTTCTAAACTATTCTTTTTAATTTTTTCTTCATCAATCAAATTATAAATTACTTCTGTATCACGAGCTTTATATATTTTTAAAAACTCTCTTAAAACACCATTGCTAATTCCAATTATTTTATCAAATTTTAAAAATATTTCTTGAAATAAACTTTTATATTTACTAACAGGATCAAACTGTGAATAATCTGTATGTAACCAATGATACTTTTTTGTACTATCACCATATGCCGTAAAAACAGCTGTTATTCCATCTTTAAAAGCAACCTCAACATCATACTTTTTAGTTAAACATTTCTTTCTTTCTTTAATAATTTTTTTACCAATTAACTTAGTCTTTAATAAAAATACTAAGTAACACTTCCTAAATATAAGTTTTAAATTTTTAGATTTAAGAACTTCTTTTAAATTATAATCAACTGCCTCAAAAAAAGGAGTTCCATATATAATATTAATAGATTTATCTAAATTATTTAAATAATCTCCATGATTATGTAAAATCATAACATCTATTTCATATTTTTTAATATTAATAAATCTTAAAATATCCTGAAGTAAAACTGATACTCCACCCATCATTCTTTCATCAACAACAAATAATACTTTTTTCATCTAATTCCACCTTTTAACTTAATCAAAAATAAATAAAATCTATTAAAAGTTACTAAATAAATTCCTTTTAAAGATTTATAAAAATATTTATTTCTGCGATATTTAGGAAATTTCTCTTTAACGTTTTTTATAGCTAACTTATAAGCTTTTTTTTGTAATTCATTATTTAAAGTTAAACTTCTTTTAATAAATGTTGCATATAAATAACGAACATAAACAAATTCAAACTCTTTTTTTAATGTATTAAAATATTTATTATCTTGGTAATAAGTATATAAATCATTAAAATTATAAACGTAATCAAATAATCTTTCCGTATAAACATTTGATTCTGAATTTTCCCTTTGATAATAATAGTATAAATGTTCTTGAACAACTCCTACTTTTTTTACTTTAGGTAAAATTCTATATAAAAAATCTACATCTTCTGCATAAACATCTCGAAAATTTATTTTATTTAATAAATCTTTTTTAAATAATTTAGCAACTATTACAGGATACAATTTAAGAAAATATTGTTTTAAATCTTCTTCAGTTAAGATATCATTTTCTACATCAACTATTCCTTTTTCTACATGATCATCATATTTATAATTACAAAAAGAGGTTGCTATATCAAAGTTATCGCTTGTAACTTTATTATATAATTTTTCATACATTTCTAAATCTACATAATCATCACTATCAACAAAAGCAATGTAATCACCCTTAGCAAGTTCTATTCCTTTATTACGAGATGCAGCTATTCCTTTATTTTCCTGATTTATAACTTTTAAAATTTTTGAATATTTTTTTTGATATTCTTCTAAAATATCTTTAGTTTTATCAGTAGATCCATCATTTATAGCTATTATTTCTATATCTTTAAAAGTTTGATTTACTAAACTATCTAAACATTTTCTTAAATACTTTTCATTATTATAAATTGGAACAATTATACTTACTTTAGCCATCCTACTTGCCTCCTCTTGTAACTTTTCTTAAGAGTTTTAATAATAAAAATCTTTTTTTGTAAAATAAAGAACAATAAATTTTATATTTTTTATCTGTTAATTTATAATATTTATTATTTTTCCAATTAGGATATTCTGTTTTCATTATTTGAGAAATTTTCTTTATACTTTCTCTTCCCTCTTTATAATCAATAAATCTTAAACTAGCTCCATGTAATAAATGTTCTATATAAATAAATTCTAATTCATCATGATATTCTATATCTTTCTTACTTTCTATAAATTTGTTTTTTAAATGTTCAACAACATCAAATATATCTTCAAATCTTGTATCATAGGAATTTTTATTCATAGTACTGCCAATCCTTTGAACATAGTAATAAAATGGTTCATCCAAAACACTTATATTATTGCTTGTTGCCATAAGATATGGCATTATAGCTAAATCTTCATAAAAATGTCCTTCTAAAAATTTTATTTTTTCTTTTAAATATAATTCTTTTTTAATTAATTTACAAACAGGACCAGGCATACCTAGAATAACACTTTTAGGATTATTTTTATCATAAAAAGGATTATTAGAAACTGCTGCAATTTCTTTATCATTATAATATAAATAATAATCACAATAAACAATATCTAAATTCTTTTTACTAGCTTCATTATACATTACTTCAAGAGCCTTAGTATCTAAGAAATCATCTCCATCAAGAAAGAACAAATATTTGCCTCTTGCATATCTAACCCCACTATTTCTAGCACTGGCTTGACCACCATTTTCTTTATATACAATAACTATTCTTGAATCATCAAAGTTATCTAGAACTTTCTTGATGGAATCATCTTTACATCCATCATTGACTATAATTATTTCAATATCTTTTAAAGTCTGATTTACTAAACTATCAATACATTTAACTATATAATCAGATACATTAAAAACAGGTACAATAACACTTACTTTCATAAAATCTCCTTAAGCTAATTTTAATTTTTTTCTTATAAAGTTAATAACCGAAGTTTTAACATTTTTAAATTCTTGAGTCTTAAATGTCAATAAAATAAATATTAAAGAAGCTAATCCTAAAGTTATGCATCCCTTAACAATAAACATTAAGAAATTTGGAGTTTTTATAAAGCTTGAAACATAATAAGTAATAGCAAAAGTTATAAATACTCCTATAAAATATAGAAAATATCTAAGATAATATTTTTTAACTTTATCTTTCAAAACAAATTTATAAACAACATAAGGATCAATAATACCAGCTGTTAAAAATCTAGCTATACTAGTTGCAAAGAACACTCCAGCAAGTCCCATTACCTTTCCAAGATAGATAGAAAAACCAATATTTAGGATAACTGCTAAAATCGATGCATAACGAAACTTCCTAAACATTCCAGCTGTATTTCTGAAAACATAAGTTGAAAACTGAACACCATTAATATAAAAATGTAAAACTAAAGCAAAGACAACAAGATTATCTAATAAATATTTTTTACCAAGCCATAAAGTAACAAAATTATTAAATAAGATATATAAACATATTCCAATTATTCCATAAATAAAAACTGTAAAATAGAATAATTCATTAAAAACAACTCGTTCTTTCTCAGATTCTTCTTTAGCTATTAAATTACCAATACTAGATGTAAAAGCATTCAAAATTTGAGTTACAATCAAAACAATAGCATTAAGTAAAAGATAATAATTAGAATATAAACCAAGTATTAATAGACCAAACATCTTAGATATAATAATACTATCTGTTCCATTTAAAACAACAGAACCAAATTTATATATAAATAAAGCTTTAACATTACTAAATATATTATCTCTATCCTTCTTTTCTAGTTCTACTCCTTTTATATCTTTAACAAAAGGATACATTTTTTCAGCTTTTTTAGATAAATAAAAGTTAGTAAAGAACGTATTAAATATTTGTAATATTAAATATAATAAATAACTTTTAGTAAAATGTAATACTAATAATTGAATAACTATTTGAACAATTCTAAATAAATAAGTATAAGTAACAACAATATAATTCTTCTGATCAGCTGTAATTAAAGATGTTTTATATGCAAAAAAGTAAGAAATTGATGTGTCTAATAAAAATAAGAAATAAATCAAATAAATACTTTCTTGTATTTTTGGTACATCAGCTATTATAAAAGGTATTAAAGGAACAATTAAAGTTCCAATTATAAGAATAATTATACCTATTCTAAAATATGTTTTTCGAAAGAAATTAACTATTCTCTTTAATTTATCTATATCTTTTTTTGCAAGTGGTTTATACATGCTAAAAACTATAGCACTTCCAATACCAAGTTCAGCAAATGATAAAATTGTTAAAATATTTGTAAATAAACTATTTAATCCTAAATATTCACTTCCTAAAATATGAATAAATATAGTCCTTGATACAAATCCTAAAATTAAACTAATTATTTGAAATAAAACACCAACCCAAATATTAGTAACAACATTTTCAGTTCTTGATCTTTCATTCATGATGTTCACCCTTATGAACATTAACTTTTAAAATTCCATGTGTTTCCTGTTTTTCTTTAGGAGGTAATTTCATATAATCACCATACAAGTTAGTTAAATATACATCTGGCTTATTCATAATATTAAATTTAAGTCCTTCAAAATCTCCTTTTTTAACTGGTAAGATTACATCTCTTTCAAGATATTCTTTTTCTTTAGCATATCTACCACAATAACAAATTAAATGATTATAATCTTTCTTATCATATTTCATCATTAATTTTTTTTCAAAATAATACAAAAATTTAACTGGAAATATCTTTAAAACCTTAGAATATATTCTTGGAGCTTTCTTTTTTAATCTTTTTGCTAGAATTGCTTCTACATTATTAATAATTAAAAAAGCAACCCATTTAAATTTCTTATACCCTGTATCAGGAACAGTATCAAAAGGAAAAACATCAATAAATATTTCTTTATTTAAATTAGTACCTTCTAAATCTGCTTCAAGCATCAAAGTATTACTTTTTCTAATTTTAGCAAATGGCAACCAATAATTAGAATCATTTTCTAAACATTGGATATAATATTTTCCATTTTTATCTTTAGGATACAATTTAATAAACTTTTCATAGTCTTCTCTTAACATTCCGATATCAATATCATCATCCCAAGGAATAAATCCCTGATGTCTAACACTTCCAAGAAGTGTTCCACCAACTAAAAAATATGTTAAATTATTTTTATCACAAAAAGCTGTTACTTCTTTTAATATTTCAAGTTCAGTTGCTTTTAAATCTTCTAAGTCTTTCTTACTAATACTTGTCATTACGTCACCTCATACTATAAGTATATCATTAAACCATATTTTAATCAATTCCAAAACGAGATTATGTTCAATTGATGAAATATTTTTTTATTTAACTTCAAAAAAGGTGAAGTTTTTTCACCCTTAATAAAATACTATTTCGTATTTACAGAATCAGTTTCAGATTTTCTTATTCTATTACAGCTTGGTAAGGAGATGAAGAACTTCCATCTCCACCTGCTATTTGAACTTCAGACTTTAGATAAAGAGCTGGTCTTACCTTTTTAGTTGAATTAGTAGCCAAATAAACTGCATATCTACCACTTATAGCTGTTGCATTAGTATTAGAATAATAATTTGGTGATATTAACCACCCTTCTGTAAAATTTGCTGATGAATACATCCAACTTGTGCTATATGGTCCTTGCTCCCAGTTATATAAATCTCCTGATGTCCAATAACTATCACTAGCACTAAATCCATAATCACTTAAATACATTAATCCTATCTTTCCTGTCCAGGTTGTATCATTGTCATACCATACATAACCAGTTGAACAACTACTTGCACCACTATTACATTTTGTACTTCCATTTTCATAACTATAAGCTTTTGATGGAGCTCCATCTTTTGTTACATTTCCTAAATGATATAGGGCTGAATATATCATATTTCTTGATGTAGTACTTAATGAATTCAAATATCCTGTATCTCCTGTTCCTTTAGAATTTAACCAATACATCAGTCCTGCTTTTGCCCAGTTATTATTATAAGTTCCATCTTCTTTTAAGTTCCAATAAGCACTTGATCCACTTCCTATTTTATAATTTGTTCCATTATAAGTATAAGTTGTTGGAAATGTTGTTATATCTGTATTTCTTACTATCTTAACATAATCTTTTCCATTTTCTTTAAATACTCCTATTATTCTCCAAGTTTCACAATTTGATGAATTCTGAGTTGAACTTGTACAATTAAAATATATATAATTATTTACTGA
>CANRCN010000020.1 GCA_947629135.1 uncultured Bacilli bacterium
ATCTGCTCCCTCATTATGAGCAAGATAACTTTCATAGATATCTAAATTATCATCAGATTCTTTAATCCTGCTTTCAAGTATTTCCTTAATACTTTCTTTCATAGTATTATCAGCAATACACATACCAAGTCCAAACTCAGCATTATCTTCAAATAAAGAATTTGCCCATGGAACATTGAAAGCTGTAGCTGGATATGATGCTGAATAAATTGAAGAACATCCAGTAGCATTAGCAACAACCAAGTTATCACCAAATAACTGAGTTATAAGTTTTAAATAAGAAGTCTCTCCACAACCAGCACAAGCACCAGGATACATAAACTTAGGTTTAACAAATTGACTACCTTTTAAAGTAAATTTATCTAAAACATCTTTCTTTTCTGTAATATTTTTTTCTAAATATTCAAATCTCTTTTGTTCCTTATCAGATATTAGTAACTTACTATCTTTTATTTCTAATGCTTTCTTGCCTTTCTTTCCAGGACAAGCATTTACACATAAACCACAACCTGTACAATTAGCAACGTTAACAGCTACTGTAAACTTATATAATTTACTCTTAATTGAAGTTTCTATACACTCACTTCTAACATATTCTGGAGCCTTCTCATACTCTTCTTCAGTTAACAAATAAGGTCTTATAACAGAATGAGGACAAACAAATGAACACATATTACAACTAATACAATTTTCTTTCATATAGCAAGGTGCTATAGGGGAAGTGTACCTTCTTTCAAGAGCAGTCGTCTTAGGAGGGGTCATACCATCATAATTATCTACAAACGAACTAACTGGTATCTTACCTCCCATTCTTTCTTCAAGAATCTCAAAAACTGTCATTTCAAGTTTTTCTTCTTCAAGTTCGCCTATATCTTTTCTTGTAATAGGAACTTCTACATAACTATCTTCAACTCTTTCAATAGCTTCTAAATTTTTCTCTAGAACACCGTTTCCCTTATTTTTAAATTTATGTTCTAGACTTCTCTTAATCTCTTCTTTTGCATATTTAAAATCAATTATATGGCATAACTTAAAGATTAAAACCTCCATAATGGAACTAATCTTACCAGGAATGCCTACTTCATCTGATATCTTAGTAGCATCAATTATATAAAACTTTATTTTTTTATTCTTCAAAGTTTCTTTATCTCTATTTGATAAAAATTCTAATACTTCTTCTTTTGATTTATCAGTATTTAAAATAAATATTCCATTTTCTTTAATTTTATTTAAAACTTCAAATTTCTTTAAATACATATCTTTAGTTACAACTAAAGTACTAGCTTTATCAACATAATAAGTTGATCTAATAGGATAATTTCCAAATCTTAAATGAGAAATTGTAACTCCTCCTGATTTTTTAGAATCATATTCAAAATATCCTTGAACATAGGCCTTACTACCAGTTCCCGTTATCTTAATAATATCTTTACTTGCTGATACCATTCCATCTGATCCAAATCCATATACTAACATTTCATAATTCTTATTAGGATTTGTAAACTTTGATGTTTTTAAACTTAATTTTGTTACATCATCTATTATTCCAATGGTAAATCCGTTGAAAATCTTATCAGTATTCATATAATCAAATACAGCTTTAATATGACTTGGATTAGTATCTTTACCAGATAAACCATATCTTCCACCATATACTTTAATATTTAGATTATTTTCTTTTACAAAACTTACAATATCTAAATATAAAGGAGCATTACTTCCTTGTTCTTTAGTTCTATCTAAAACAGCTATTTTCTTAACACTAGCAGGTAAAGCTTTCAATAAATATTTTGAAGAGAATGGTCGATAAAGATGTACTTCAATTAATCCATATTGTAAACCTTGAGCATTTAAATAATCAATAGTTTCTTTGATAGTCTCACAAACACTTCCCATAGCAACAATAATATTCTCAGCATTAGGACTACCATAATAATTAAATGGTCTATAATTTCTTCCTGTTATTTCATTAATGCTTTTCATGTAATCATTTACTATATCTGGCAAATTATCATAATTTTGATTTTTAGCTTCAGCATATTGAAAATATACATCATCCATCTGACAAGTACCAAAGGTATTTGGATTATCAATATTTAATCCTCGATTTCTAAATTTTTCTAATTCTTTATAATCAATTAATTTACCTACTTTATCTAAATCAATAACTTCAATTTTATTAAGTTCATGACTCGTTCTAAAACCATCAAAGAAATTAATAAATGGAATATGACCTTTAATTGCTGATAAATGAGCAATGCTTGTTAAATCCATAACATCTTGAACACTACTATTAGCAAGAATTGCAAAACCAGTTTGACGTGTAGCATAAACATCTTGATGATCTCCCATAATTGATAAAGCATGAGTAGATAAGCTACGTGATGCAACGTGAATAACCAAAGGTAATCCTTCACCTGCTATCTTATACATATTAGGTATCATTAAAAGTAATCCTTGAGATGCTGTATAAGTAGTTGTTAACACTCCTGAAAGTAAACTTCCATGAACCATTCCAATAGCCCCCGCTTCACTTTGCATTTCAACAACTCTAACTTTTGAACCAAAGAAATTTTCTTTATCCAGGCTATCTTTATCAACATATTCAGACATAGGACTTGCTGGAGTAATTGGATATATTCCAGCTAACTCTGTAAATTTATAAGAAACATAACTACAAGCTTCATTTCCATCCATAATTTTATACATAATATCACCTACATTCATATAGAATTATACCATAAGAATTAACAAAATTACACAAAAATAGACAAATTTCTTAATAATCTGTTATAATTAATAAGTAATTTTTGATTTCTCGAATAAATTATATTATAAATGGAGGTAATTTATGAAGTTATTAGTAAGTGATTTTGATGGAACTTATTATTTAAATGATAATGATATAAAACTAAATAATAAAAGAGTTAAAGAATTTAGAAAACAAGGTAATTTATTCATGTTATCATCAGGAAGAAGTTATAAGTCTTTAAAAGAAAAAACTGAAGAATTTAATATTCCTTATGACTATTTGTCTTGTTGTGATGGTTCTATTCTTTATGATAAAGATGGTAATATTATAGATTTTTTCTCTCTTGATAAAAGTATAATTAATGAATTTTTATCTTTAGTAAAATATGCTAAAGTTCATAACATCCAATATTCTTATCCTGATGATTATTATGATAATTTAAAAGATGATACTTTAATAGGATGTAATATAGTTATTATGAATGAAGATATAACTGATACTTTTGTAAATAATTATTTAAAAATGCAAACTAAATTTACAAACTATGATTTTTTAATTTATTCTTATCATGATAGAACTTTTTATTGTTTAAAAAATAAAGGAATTAATAAATCATCAACTATTAATGTTTTAAAAGAAAAATTAAATTTAAAGGAAAATACTATTTATACAGTTGGAGATAATGATAATGATTATTATATGTTAAAACATTTTAATGGCTATTATATAGGAAATCCCAGTGATAATATTAAAAATGTTTGCCTAAAAGGTTATGATAGTGTTTCTAATTTAGTTAATGATATTATAAAAGGAACTAACAAATAGTTCCGTTTTTTTAATTCTTATTATTTCTTTTTTCTTCTATAAATTTAATAAAATCATCTATTGATAAAGTAGTTGTATCTTTTTCTCCATATAATCTATAACTAATTTCTCTATTTTCAAGTTCTTTATCACCTAAGATTAAAGTAATAGGAATTTTTTTAGTTTGAGATTCTCTCATCTTATATCCTAACTTTTCATTTCGATTATCTAAATTTACTCTAAAGTCTTTTTCTTCTAATAAATTCTTAATTTCTTTACAATAGTCAAAATGAATATCATTATTAACTGGAATTATATTAATTCCAATTGGAGCAAGCCATAATGGAAAAGCTCCTTTCATCTCCTCAATTAAAAATGCTGTAAATCTATCAAAAGTTCCAAAGATTGCTCTATGTAAAACTACTGGAGTTTGCTTTTCTCCATTAGAATCTATATAAGATAAATCAAATCTTCTTGGAAGTAAGAAATCTAATTGACAAGTTGATAAAGTAACTTCTGGTCCTACAGCTGGCTTTACTTCAACATCTAACTTTGGTCCATAGAAAGCTGCTTCTCCAATTGCTTCTGTATATTCACATCCAAATTCATTTAAAACTTCTCTTAATTTATCCTCAGCAGTATTCCACATTTCATCATCATCAAAATATTTTTCTTTATCTTTAGGATCTCTTAAAGATAATCTAAATGAATAATCTTTTATTCCAAAATCTTTATAAACATCAAGAATTAAAGCTACTACTTTCTTAAATTCTTCACCTATTTGATCAGGCCTAACAAATAAATGGGCATCATTTTGGCACATACAGCGAACTCTTTCTAATCCTTTAACAGCCCCACTTGCTTCATATCTAAAATCAGTTGCAAATTCTCCTATTCTAATTGGTAAATCACGATAAGAATGTAAAGTATTTTTATAAATTAACATATGATGTGGACAATTCATTGGACGTAAAACAAATTCTTCATCATCAACCTTCATTGATGGAAACATATTTTCTTTATAATGATCCCAATGTCCTGATGTTTTATATAAATCAACCGTTCCAACACATGGAGTATAAACATGTAAATAACCTAATTTTTGTTCTTTCTCATAGATATAATTTTCAAGTTGTTTTCTAATAATAGCTCCATTTGGCAACCACAAAGGCATTCCTTTACCTACTAAATCATGAGACATGAACAATTCTAAACTAGCCCCTATCTTTCGGTGATCTCTTTCCTTAGCTTCCTCAATCTCTTTTAAATAATTATCCAAATCATCCTGATTTTTAAAAGCTACACCATAAATTCTTTGAAGCATTTTATTTTTAGAGTCTCCCTTATAATAAGCCCCACTTACTTTTAATAACTTAAAATATTTAAGTTCTTTAACTGAATCAACATGAGGTCCACGACAAAGATCTGTAAAATCACCTTGACTATAACAACTAATAATAGTATCATCTGGCATTTCCTCAATTAAATCAATTTTATAAGGATCATCCCTAAACATTTCTAAAGCTTCATTTCTTGATAACTCATGACGAATAATTTTCTTGCCATCTTTAGCAATTTTTTTCATTTCCTTTTCAATTGCTACTAAATCTTCTTCTGAAATTTTTTCATCACCTAAGTCAATATCATAATAAAACCCTTCCGAAATAACTGGACCAACCCAAAATTTAGCATTAGGATATAAATGCTTAACTGCTTGAGCAAGTAAATGTGCCCCACTATGATTCAAAACACTTAAACTCTCGTCTTCTTTAATATTTATCATAAAAATCCTCTCCTTTAAAATATGTTTAAAATTAAAAAAAGATGCTACCAAGGAGTCATTCGACGGTACCATCCTAATTTTATCTTTCTTTAAATAACGGAAATATTCCGGGAATCTCTTTCGAGTCCTATTCATAGGTAGTAATCTATTAAACATTTATTAGTTTCCAGCAACCACTAACTCTCTTTAAAAATAATTTAATAAACCAAGTCCTAATCAACATATTTATGACTAAATTATATCACTTATTTTATAATTGTCAATTATTTTTTTAATTTTCATTAACATAAACCTAAAGCCTTAATTAATTATAATTTTTTTCATCTATTCAAAATCTTTTAAAACCTCATTTAATTCTTCTAAATCATTATCTTCTTTCTTAATTTCTTTATCAAACCAAACTGGTAAATTAGTATCATCACTAACAACCTTTTGAGAAGTCTTATTATAGTCAGTCTTAAACACAGTCTTTTTAAATTTCTTATGTTCTTTACGACAAACCTCCATAGCATCTACAACTGTTTCAACTTTAAGTCTTTTCCATTGTCCAGCAATTGCTTCTACATAATCCTTATTAAGTTTCTTATTATTTACTTTTAAAACATAATCAATTAAAACATTAATAACCCCAGGATTAATCTTTTGTTCTTGCATTAAATTCTCAATTAACTTTTTATCCCGATTAGTTGGTTCAACATTTCCATAACTTTTTCTTAAAAATTCATAAGGAGTTGTATTTTCAAACATATATATTAGTTTAGCTAATTTAGAATCAGATCCAACAGGTGTTTTTAAATATTCAGGTTGTTTATTATAAATTAAAGTCGGAAGACGTCCATTATTTTCAAATTGAAAATAATTTCTTGCACTTTTACTAAGTTCATTTTTATCAATTAATCCTCTTTCATTTAAAGCATTTCGAACTAATCCTTGCATATTTAAATTATCTATTCTATAAATATAAGCAAGATTCAAAATAAGTTCTTTAATCTCCTTAGTAAAACACTTTTCACTTACTAATACTTTAGGAATACTTTCTATTAATAAATCTATATCAAAGTTACTTTTAACTGCTAAATTTATTCTTTGATCATTTATTATATCAACATTATTAAACAACAAACTTGTATTAGTATTAGAAGTATAAACATCTTCAAAAGAAACAGTTATATCATGATAATCTCTAGAACCAATTCTTGGAGCTTTATAAATATTTCTTAATTTTTCATATTCAAATGAACCTATATTATTATATAAAACAATATTTAAAATTGGATGATTAAAAAATTCATAAGCACTGATTGGTGAATATAAAATATAAATATAATTATTAATTTCTCCTTCTTTAAAATAAGTTTTTAACAAACCAATTCCCTCAAGTTTCAACCTTGCATCTTTTATAGTTTCCAATTTTAATTGCATAAGAGTCATTAAATGATGATGAGAAAATTCTTCATTTTCTTCCTTTTTTCCATTTAAATCATTAAAAAGAGTTAAGTATAATGAAACTGCTGTATAACCAATAATAGGTTGATATAAACTTGTTAATATTTGAATTTTTTCAGATGTAATAATTCCTTTACTATAAATTAAATATAAATCAGCTGGAGTTAACTTATCTTGCATACATATTCCCCCAATCTCTAACTAATTTAATTATAACATGATAGTTATTATTTTTAAAGAAAAAATAAGTTATTTCTAACCTATTTAATTTATAATATTATTATAAAAACTTACAGGTAATTCAAAATTAGTAAACTTAAAATTACCATCTAAATCTTTTTCCAAATAATAATCAAATTCATAAATACCACTTGACTCCATAGCATCATCATCAAAGTCAAATACTATTTTATTATGAAGTGTAAATCTATCATTAGTCTTATCAACAATACTTAAATTACTTTTACACATATCATATCCATATTGTCCAACAAAACCTCCAAATCGATAAATTCTTCCACTTGCTTCTACATATAAAGGATATTTACCATTAACCTTAGTATCTAATAACTTATTCACAATTTCAATATCAAAATATTTAGTTAATTCATTTTTTAAAGTATCCATATTTTTAAATGCACTATCTGTTACTAAATAATAATTATTATCATTTTCTTTAATACTATTAGAAATATTTAAATCAGGTTCTAAATATCCTGTAAATTCAGCATATAACTCTTCTGCATCTTCAAAAAACTCTTGATAATCAAAGTCTTCTATAGTTAAATCATCATCTTCTTTTTCAGTTGGATATTCACTATTATTTTCATAAAAATCATTATCTTTATCTATAATTTTATCTAAAAATATATAAGAACCTAAAATTAATATTATAATAAATAAAATTATGATTACTATTTTTAAACTTTTTTCTTTCATATTACTTCATCATCGCCTTAAATATCCAAAGACCTATTAAAAGAATATCTAGAAACCAAATTGCTATCAAAAATAAAGTTGTATAACTTGTAAATCCAAATGAGAAAGAAAACTTAGATTGTTTAGAATCTTTAAATATTTTATTATAACTCTCTTCTTCATCATCAAAGTCTTCAATTACAATATCATCATAAGCATGTATATTAATAGGTTCTTCTATTTTCTCTTCTAAATTAGAAAAGCTTGAATTAATAACTTTTAAATCAGATTCTCTAAAATTTATAAATGATACTCTTCTTAAATCTTCAAATGTATAAGATGTTGTTCTCTGTTTATTATAATCATACTCTTCTTTGGTAACTTCCATATCACCTTGGATTTTTGCTATAAACTCTTTAAGACAAGAAATAAACTCTTCTTTTGTTAGTTTAACATAAGTTTTGTTAATATTATCAAAAGTATAAGAAAAATTTACTTTAATCATGGTATTAATACTTTCAACTTCGATAATTACTTTACCATTTTTTTCTTTTTGTAAATATAAATCAAGAACACTTAACAAATAGCTTGTATTCATGATACTCCTCCTATTCTTTATTACATTATAACACGAAACTTAAAAATAATCTAGATTACTTCAGTATCATCATCATTATTTTCAAGTTTAACTAAAACTTCTCTTGGTTTAGAACCATTTTGAGGTCCAACTATACCTCTCTCTTCTAAAAGATCAACAATTCTAGCTGCTCGATTATATCCTAATTTAAATCTTCTTTGAATTAATGAACTACTTGCTTTTCCTTCTCGAATAACAAATTCAACTATTTCATCATATAAAGGATCTTCATATTCTTCTTTTATATCAGAATTAGCTGATATCTTTCCAGATGAATCTTCAGATGTTGGAGTTAAGTTTAACATTTTTTCATCATATATAGCTTTTTGCTGACTAATTGTAAAATCAACAACTTTTTTAACTTCTTCTTCTGTAATCCAAGCTCCTTGAATACGAGTTGGAGTTGATTCACCCATTGGTAAAAATAACATATCGCCTCGACCTAATAATTTTTCAGCACCAGTCATATCAAGGATAGTTCTAGAATCTATTCCACTTGAAACTGCAAATGATATACGAGATGGAATATTAGCTTTAATAACACCTGTGATAACATCAGTTGATGGTCTTTGAGTAGCTATAATTAAATGAATTCCAGCAGCTCTTGCCATTTGAGTAATTCTCATGATTGAATCTTCTACTTCTTTTGATGCAACTAACATCAAATCAGCAAGTTCATCAACTATTACAACAATATAAGGCATCTTTTTAATTTTTTCATCATCAGGTAAATTTTTATTTTTCTTTTCAACCATTTCATTATAAGTTCCAATGTTTTTAACTCCACGTTCTTCAAAGATATCATATCTATCTTCCATTTCCTTAACAATCTTAGCTAAGGCAACACTGGCTTTTTTAGGATCAGTTACAACTGGTGCTAATAAATGTGGTACACCATTGAAAACTGATAGTTCAACTTTCTTAGGATCTACTAATAATAACTTAACTTCATCAGGTTTAGCATTCATTAAAATACTTATTAAAATACAATTAATACAAACAGATTTACCAGAACCAGTAGCACCAGCAACCAACAAATGTGGGGTTTTATTTATTTCACAGAATTTAGCTTTACTTAAAATATCTTTTCCAAGTGCAACTAATAACTTATTTTCAGAATGTTCAGAAACCAACTTTTCCATAATTTCTCGAACATAAACTGTTGTTGGAGTTTCATTAGAAATCTCAATTCCTACTGTACTCTTACCTGGAATTGGAGCTTGAATTCTAACATCTTTCTTAGCAAGAGCTAAACTGATTTCTTTATTAATTCCTGTTAACTTACTTAACTTAGTTCCTGCTTTTAACTCTAATTCATACTGAGTGATTGCTGGACCAACAGTTACAGCTACAACTTTTCCCGTTATTCCAAATTCTCTTAAAACTTCTTCTAATTTTTCTATATTGCTATCAATATTACCTTGATTATTAGTCTTAACTTTCTTAGGTTTATCTAAAAGATCTAAAGGTGGTAATTGATAATTAGCATTAATTGTTGGCTTTTCAGCAACAACATTTTCCTCTTCTTCACTTTCTTCTAAAGCTGGATTTGTAACTTTAACATTTTTTAAATCATTAATATTAGATATAACAATCTTTCCATCATTTTCTAAATCCTCTTCTTCTGAATCATCTTCACCAGTAATCTTAACGGCTTCGTGTGCTCCAACATAATTTTCTTTTTCTTTATGTTTAGGCATCATTTTTTTGCTTCCCTCTAAAAATTTCTTAATTAAGTCAGCTATACTAATTCCAGTAATAATAATAACTCCAAAGGAAATTAAAACAATATAAATAATCTTTACTCCAGCAACATCAAACAAACTTGCAAATAAACTTAGGAAAAATCCACCTATTAATCCTCCTCCAACATTCTGGAAAGTAATCGTTCTACTCGCTCCATCAACAATATCAAAAACAGGCATTAAATTAGAAAAAGTAGTTTTCATCGTACTTTCAAATCCACTAAATCCATTTTTAACATAAGACATATGTAAAAGTATAAGAAGTCCTATTAACAATATATAAACACCTATTAACTTTGTATTAAAGAAATCAGGATATTCTTTCTTTAACATAATATAAACACCTAATATCATCAAAGAAATTAAAAATATAAAATACAAACATCCAAATAAAAATGCTGAAAATGCACATATTAATTCCCCACAAGGACCATATCCGCATATTCCTAAAATTCCTACTAATATATATAAAATTCCATATAATTCAACTTGATATTGAAACTTTTTCTTAGGTTCCTTTTTCTTTTTTTTCTTAGCCATGTCTATCCTACTTTCTATATTATTAATTATACTATTTAATAAAAAAAAAGACAAGATTAATTCTCATCTTTTTACACTTTTTATAACTCATTTATCTTTTTCATTTCTTGACTTTTTATTATTATATGATATATTATTTTTAAAGAAATAGAGAGGTATTATGAAAGTAATTATCAAAGACAAACAAATTGAATTAAATTTTGCTAATAGTTTTTTTAAAAAACTAAAAGGCTTTATGTTTAAAAAAGATATAAATTGTGCATTAAGATTTAAAACAAATAGTATTCATACTTTCTTTATGAAAACCAATATCGATCTTATCATGACTGATAAAAATAATAAAATTTTATATATTTATAAAAATCTTTCTCCTAATAAAATAATTATTCACCATAATGTTTATTATTCCTATGAATTTCCTAGTAATTTCATAACTGATTTAAAAATAAATGATATTTTAATAATAAAAGAATAGAATTAACTCTATTCTTTTATACTTCTTCTAAAAAAGGGAACTCTCTTTTATTATCTAAGTAATTAGCAATTTCTAAAACAACATTATAATAATCTACAAATTTTTTATCATCATTATTTTCTTTTAAAACTTCAACTATATCATTATAAACTTTTTTAACAACTTTCTTATCATAATTCATAATTAACATTATATTATACAATCTTGTAAACATTATCTCTAAGGTAGGATCAGTTGATATTCTTCCTTCAAGCATAGCTATCTCCTCAGCATGTTCTAAATCAATTTCTGGATATTTTGAAATTATTTCTTTGGAAACCAATTCTACTCTTTCATCTTCTAATAAATTTCCATTATATTCATATTTCATATTATCCCCTAACCTTTCTAGTAGTCATGTCCTTTACCATTTCCCTAACCATATTAGAATCAATTCTAATTACTTCTTCATGCCCACAAAAAATTTCTTTTAAAAGTCTACTTCTTAAACTATTAACAATAGTCTGTAAACTTCTAGCTCCTGTATTTAAGTTATAAGCAGCTATCGCAATTTCTTCATAAGCATCTTCGTCTATTACTAATTTTTTATTTCTTTTAGAAACAAAATTTATTAATCCTTTAATTGGGCTTATTTCAGAAGTTCTTAAAATTTTAAGCAAATCTTCTTTTGAATATTCTTCAGTATGAAGATAAGTATTTAATCTACCAACTAATTCTCTTTCGATTCCCATATTTATTAAATCTTCTGGAGTAATACTATAACTTTCAATATCACTATTTTGTGCTTGAGCATCAAAACCCAAAACTGGTTTAACCGTCGTTTTACTTCTTCTTAAATTTGTTAATGCTCCTGCACAGATAAAAGTTAGTCTAGATGTGTCAAAGTTAATTGGTTTTTCTAAGCTTTTTGGGCCAAGTGAAATTTGATATTTACCACCACCTAAAAAATCTAAAAGTTGATGCTGAACTGATTGTTTCATGATTAAATCTGAACCTTGTCCATAATTGTATGTCATTTTTTCAAACTCATCTAAAACTACAATTCCTCTTTGAGCTTTTTCTAAATCTTCTCCAGAGTTTTTATATAATTCTTTTAAAATATCCTCTAAATCTCCTCCAACATAACCTGCAGCAGAATATTTAGTAACAGAAGTTCTTACAAATGGAACTCCAAATTTTTCAGTTATTTCTCTAGTAATAGCCGTTTTTCCTGTTCCTGTTGGACCATCTAAAAAGATAATTGCTCTTTCTCCATCTTGAACATTTTCTTCTTTAGCTAGCATTTGATTACTTAAAATATTGTAAAATAATTGTTCACATACATCTTCTTGTCCAATAAATTTTTTCTTTATTTCATCAAGCATTTCCCAAAGATGTTCTTCTTCATTATTTTTACCTTTTTCTCTCTTATCATTATCTAAAGACTCAGTATAAGACTTATTTTTTCTTTTAGTTTTTTCAGACCTTACAAATTCTACCAAAATATCTCGTTCACTTTTAGTTAAAGATGCATACACTTTACTAATTTGCTCTGATGTAGAATTTACAGCTAGAATTTTTTTACCTTCAAGATAAATTCCAAAGGTTTCTAATGAATTTTTTTCATTTACTAGTTTACGTATATCATTATATCCTTGACATAAGCACATATATTCTTTTCCTAATTTTAATATTGAATAAATATCCAAAACTGTTTGAGGTTGTTCAAAAATCAAAAAATAAAACGTTTCTGGAGTAATCATATCTATTTTATAAAGAAAAATATGTAACATACCTTTTAAGATAGGTTTAAACTGAGAAGTATATACTTTTTGGTAATCACTTTCATCATTAGAACATTTTTTTATTTCATCCTCTTTAATTTTATAAAAATCCAGTAAATCCTGCAATTTAACATCAGAATATTTTGAAAATATATTTTTAATATTACCATCTATTAAAAATCCAGCAAGAAACAAAGACAAAATTACTTTATCTTTTACTGTTAGTTCATAACTATCTTTATACATAATGTCGTCTATAACAACCTTATTAGGTGGTAATTTAATTGTTAAATTCTTATTATAGATACTAGCAAAAATATCAATTGCCTTATTTATATAATTTCTACTTTCTTCATCTAAACTAAAATACTCGAACATAAATTCCTCCTACTATAAGTTTATTATAACAAAAATTGAGTATATTTACTATACTCAAATTCAAATTTTACCCTTTATTGACAAACTTTGCAAATTTTTCATATGTTGCATCTTCTAAATTTGTTTCGCTTAGCTTTTCAAATAAATTCTTTTGTTCTCTTGTTAACTTATTAGGTAAAACAACTTCAAAAACAATATACATATCACCTGTTCGACCAGTACTAGCATTTTTTATACCTTTACCTTTTATACGTTGTTTATCATTTGTATTAGTTCCACCTTTAATATTTAAAGTTACAACTGAATCAAGAGTTCGAATATCTTTCTTACAACCTAAAACAGCATCTGTTATGGTAATTGGAACTGTTAAATAGATATCATCTCCCTCTCTTTTAAAGAAAGAATGCTCTTTTACTCTAAATTCTAAATATAAATCTCCAGCTGGTCCTCCATTTAAACCTGCTTCACCTTTACCACTTACCCGAAGCCGCATACCTGTATCAATTCCGCTTGGTATTTTAACTGTAATAGTACGAGATTTTCTTATATTTCCACGACCTCCACAAGTTGAACAACGTCTCTTGAAAGTTCTACCAGTTCCACCACAATTAGTACAAGTAGTCTTTGATAAAAATGAACCTAAAATTGTTCTTTGCTCACTTGTAATAGTTCCACTTCCATGACAAACTTCACAAGTTTCTTCATCATGTCCACCTTTACCATCACAGTCAGGACAAGCAACACTTGTATCTACTTTAATGTCTTTTTCACACCCAAAAGCTGCTTCTTCAAAAGTTAAATCCATATGGTATAAGACATCTTCACCTCTAGTTTTACCATTTCTCTTTCTACTTCCAGAAAAACCAAATCCTCCACCAAACATATTACCTAAAATATCATCTAAATCAACATCAAAGCCTGAGAAATCAAAGCCACCGAATCCTCCTGAGGCTCCACCATTTCCATCAAAGGCAGCATGACCAAATTGATCATATTGTTTTCTCTTATTAGGATCAGATAGAACAGCATAAGCTTCTTGAACTTCTTTAAACTTTTCTTCAGCATCAGGTTCCTTATTTATATCTGGATGATATTTTTTAGCAAGTTTTCGAAAAGCACTTTTAATTTCATCATCTGTTGCACTCTTACTAACACCTAAGACTTCATAATAATCTCTTTTATTCATATTTACAACCTACTTCCTATAAATTTCTCGAAATTCCTTAATAATATTTCTAAACATTTCAATTGCATCTTCTATAAACTTTGGATTAGAAATATCAACATCACATACTTTTAATTCTGAAGCTGGGAACATTGAACCACCTGTTTTTAAAAAAGATAAATACTTATCAACAGAATCATTTCCTTTAGTTTCTATATCATGTACAATTTTACAAGCTGCTGATAATCCAATTGCATATTTATAAACATAAAAATCATAATAGAAATGAGGAATTCGCATCCATTCATTTTTTATTAATTCATCACATACAACATTTTTACCAAAGTAATCTTTAACTAACTTATAATATTCCTGACTTAAAAATTCATTTGTTAAAATAACTCCATGAGCATTTTTCTCATACATCTCTTTTTCAAACTCAGCAAACATTGTTTGTCTAAAAATGGTTCCCTTAAATAATTCTAACAATTTATTAAGTAAAAATAATTTTTCATTTTTATCTTCAGTTTTCTTTAATAAGTATTTAACAAGGATTAATTCATTGACAGTTGAAGCCACTTCAGCAACAAAGATACGATAACTTGATGTGTTAAAAGGATTATTTTCACAAGAATATAAAGTATGCATAGAATGACCTAATTCATGTGCAAGAGTTGTTACATCATTATATTTTCCTTCAAAGTTTAAAAGAATATAAGGATTAGTATCATAAAAACCACTTGAATAAGCTCCTCCTCTTTTACCTTTATTATTATAAATATCAATAAATCTTTCATTAAAGGCTCTTTCTAATTTCTTATGATAATTATCACCTAAAACACTTAAACCTTCAAGAACAGTTTCTTTTGCTTCTTCAAACGTATATTTTTTATCAACACTACTAACCATATTTGCATATATATCATATAAATGAATTTCATCTAGTCCTAATACTTCTTTTTTTAAATCATAATAATCATATAAAGCATCTAAATTTTCTCTTACTGTCTTAATTAAATTGTCATAAATCAAAACAGATATATTATCACTATACAAACTAGCTTCCATAGCAGAATTATAATTTCTTAATTTAGCAATTTTTTCATTAGTTTCAACATTATATTTAAAAGTATTAGCTATTGTATTCTTATATTTACCATAAGTTGTAAATAAAGTATCAAAAGCCTGTTTTCTTACATCTCTATCTTTAGATTCAATAAATGTTTGATAATTACTTTCGGTAAGTTCAATTTCTTTACCATCAACTTTAATATTTCCAAAGGTAATATCAGAATCCGTTAAAGCTTCATATATATCTTCACTTGAACCTAAAGAATCACTTAAAGCTGATAAAACCTTTTCTTCAGCTTCACTTAAAGTATGTTCTTTATATCGATATATGCACTCTAAATTAAACTTATATTGAAGTAAATTAGGTTCATCTTGATAATACTTTTCAATAGTTTTATAATCGCCTTTTAAAAGTTCAGGAGTAACAAAAGCAATTTTTGTTGAATAATCAGTCATTAACTTAGATATCATTCCTATTAATTCTTGACTTTTAGCATTCGTAGTATCAGCATCAAAGTTTAAATTAGCATAATAGAATAATTTATAAAGTTTTCTTTCAAGTTCATCAGAAGTTTTTAGAAATTCTAATAAAGTTTTAGCATTTTCAAGTATTCTTCCTTTATACTCTACTATCTTATCCATTTCTTCTTTTAACTCATTATAATCCTTCATGAAGGCTTGAACATCTTTATAAATTGCTTCTAAATCCCATGTATCTTCTTTTTTTATATCACTTCTTAATCTTTGTTTCATTTTTTCTCCTTTTAATCACTAGAAAGTCCTAGGGTTCTAGGACTTCTAATTTATTTAATTATTTTTCTTCGTATTCTGCATCACTTACATCATCTTTTTTATTATCATCATTAGATGCATTAGTTTCTTCCGTTGCATCACCATTTGGATTTACACCTTCATACATCTTAGCTCCAAGTTGCATAGCTTTTTCTTGTAAAGCATCTTTCTTTGATTTAATAACTTCTATATCTCCAGAATCAAGAGCTTCTTTTGTTTCTTTAATTAACTTCTCTGCTTCTTCTTTTTCAGAACTTGTAATCTTATCTCCTAAATCTTTAAGTAACTTTTCAGTTTGGAAAACCAATTGTTCAGCATCATTTCTTGCATCTGCTTCTTCTTTACGTTTCTTATCTTCTTCCTTATTAGCTTCTGCTTCTTTCATCATTCTATCAATTTCTTCATCACTTAAATTAGTATTAGATGTAATTGTAATAGATTGTTCTTTATTAGTACCTAAATCTTTAGCTGTTACATGAACTATTCCATTAGCATCAATATCAAATTTAACTTCAATTTGAGGTACTCCACGTGGTGCAGGAGCAATTCCAGTTAATTGGAAATTACCAAGTGTCTTATTATCACTAGCCATACTTCTTTCACCTTGTAAAACATGAACATCTACGGCTGGTTGATTATCTGCAGCAGTTGAGAATACTTGGGACTTACTAGTTGGAATTGTTGTATTTCTTGGAATAAGAACTGTCATAACTCCACCTAAAGTTTCAATACCAAGTGATAATGGTGTAACATCAAGAAGAACTATATCATTAACTTCTCCAGTTAAAACTCCACCTTGAATAGCAGCACCCATAGCAACAACTTCATCTGGGTTAACTTCAAGACTTGGATCTTTTCCTAATTCTTTTTTAATTAAATCATAAACCATTGGAATTCTTGTAGAACCACCAACAAAAATTACTTTATCTATATCATTTTTAGTTAATTTAGCATCTTTTAAAGCATTTCTTACTGGTGTTAAAGTTGATTCAATTAAATCACGAATTAAATCTTCAAATTTAGCTCTAGATAATGTTAAATCTAAGTGTAATGGACCAGATTCATTTTGAGAAATAAATGGAGCAGATATTTGAGTAGATGTCATACTACTTAAATCTTTCTTAGCCTTTTCACTTATCTCTTTTAATCTTTGCATAGCCATTTTATCTTTAGATAAATCAACTCCTGTATCTTTCTTAAAGGTATCAATTAGATAATCCATAATTCTATTATCAAAATCATCTCCACCTAATCTATTATTACCAGCTGTTGCTTTAACCTCAAATACACCATCACCAAGTTCTAGAATAGAAACATCAAATGTTCCTCCACCTAAATCGTATACCAAAACAGTTTGGCTCTTATCTTGCTTATCAAGACCATATGCTAAAGCTGCTGCTGTTGGTTCATTTATAATTCTTTCAACATCAAGTCCTGCAATCTTACCAGCATTCTTTGTTGCTTGACGTTCAGCATCATTGAAATAAGCTGGAACAGTAATAACTGCCTTATCAACTTTTTCACCTAAATACTTTTCAGCATAATCTTTAATATAAGAAAGAATCATAGCACTTATCTCTTCTGGTGTATACTTTTTACCTTCAAGTTCAATCTTCTCACTAGTACCCATTAATCTCTTAACACTACTCTTTGTATTAGGATTAGTAATAGCTTGACGTTTTGCAGCATCACCTACTATTCTTTCACCATTTTTAAATGCTACTACTGATGGAGTTGTACGGTTTCCTTCAGGATTAGGAATAACTGTAGCACTACCTCCTTCAAGTACAGCAACACAACTATTAGTTGTACCTAAATC
>CANRCN010000021.1 GCA_947629135.1 uncultured Bacilli bacterium
GGGGCTTTGCCCCAAACCCCAAGGTTTATCGCTTAGGGCTTCCAAAAAAAGAAATATATCTTTTTTGTTTAGCATTATTCAAGTGCTCTGGTCACTCCTCAGTGTTGCCATGTCCCCTTAAATAACAATCACTATTATATTTATTATTTAAAAAATGTCAATAATTTTGATAAGGACATTTTCACTAATTATTAGCGAATTATACTTATTTTTTAATTGGGACATTTTTACTAATTATTTGTTAAAAAATTAGGGACATTTTTACTAATTATTCACAAGAAAAAAACAAAAAAAATATTTATTTTGATAAAATTTATGTCAATTATTCATTTTCAATATAAAACCATCCTATTTAGTGCCAGTTTCATATACATTTTCCATTAAACTAATAACTGTCATAGGTCCAACACCACCTGGAACAGGAGTCATAAGTAAAGATTTATCTATAGCATCTGCATCAACATCACCATAAAGTTTTCCATCTACTCTATTAATTCCAACATCAATTATAATACTACCATCTTTAACCATATCTTTAGATATTAATCCTTTTTTTCCAACTGCTACTATTAAAATATCCGCATCTTTAGTATAAGATTTTAAATCTTTAGTCTTAGAATGACAAAGAGTAACAGTTGCATTGCGATGAAGTAATAAATGGAACAAAGGAAGTCCTACTAATTCACTTCTACCTACTATAACAACTTTTTTTCCTATTAAATCAATATTATAAGAATCTATTAAAGTCATTACTCCTTTAGGTGTACAAGGTAATAAAGAAGATTCATTTTTAACTAGTTTCAATAAATTAATGTTAGTTAGACCATCAACATCTTTATTTGGTAAAACTGTATTTAAAATTCTATCTTTATCAAGATTTTCAGGCAAAGGAAGTTGAACAATAATACCAGTTACAGAATCATCATCATTTAACTTTTTTATTTCTTTAATTAAATCATCAGTTGAAATTGTATCAAAGTGTAAATTTTTAAAATTGTATCCTACTTCATAAGCCATTTTTTCTTTTTGACCTACATATACACGACTAGCAGGATTATCTCCAACACTTACAACCGCTAAAGTTAGCTTTTTTTTAAGTTTTGCTACTTTCTCCTTCAATAATTCTTTTCTTTCTAAACTAATTTTTTTACCATCAATTATTTTACTATTCATAATTTCGCATTTCCTTTCTTAATAATTTATAATTTGGTATTACCCTTTCTACTAATGCCCAAAAACTTTTAGAATGATTAGGATAAACTAAATGGGATAATTCATGAGCAATTACATAATCTAAATATTTTATATCTTTTTTTATTAATTCTAAATTTAAAGTAACTCGTTTGGTTCTAACATTACATACTCCCCATCTAGTTTTCATAAATCTTATAGTTAAACTAGGATAAGGAATTGTAGTTGGAAAAATATTATAAATTTTATCTAATTCCTCTTTAAAAACTACTTTAGCTTGTTTTAAAAGCCATTTATTTAAATCATAATCTTTATCAATTAAAATTCTTGTATCTCCTAAAATAATATCTTTAGTATTTAAATAAACTATATCATACTTTTTTCCAAGATAAGTAAAAGATTCTTCACTTTGTTTCTTTTTTCTTTGTCTTTCATACATTCTCATGATTGCTTTTTCATTATCTTTAATTAACTTTAAAATTTCTTTATCTTTTGTATAATAATTTGTTGTTACATAAATATTTAAATCTTCATTAACTCTTAGATAAGTATTTTTATTAGCCTTTTTTCTTACTATAATTACTTCAAATTCTTGATCATTAACTACTATTTTCATATGCATCCCTAACCATTATAACATAAATATAAAAAAAAGTAGGTCTAAAAACCTACTTATTTACACATTTTGTACGATAACGATATTGAGTTAATTCACTTCCATCAACTTTTGTATATCCACTTGGCATTAAAGCTTCTAATATATAATCTGTATAAACTGTTTCTCTTTCTATAGTTCTTGATCTATAATAAGTTGCATTTCTAGTTTCAGTTACCATATCTCGATATTGATAATATTTTACATTCTTATATTTTTTTACATTACTACATACTTCTTTTTCATAAGTACAAGTAACTTTTCCAATTCCAGATGATGTACATTTAAGAGCATTGTTATCCCAAGTACTTCTATTAACAGTATATGTCTCATTTTTACAGCTTTTTGTTGTATATGATTGTTTTTCAGTCCAAGATTTTATCTCTCTTCCTTCTTTTGCTGCTGGCTTAGAAGTTGTTTTTTTACTCCAATTACCTAACTCACTTACTTGTGTTGGTCTAACTTCATATGCTACTTGTAAGGTATCGCTTCCTTCAAGTGGCTCAGTTGTTTCATTACTCCACTCACCAAATTTTAAAGTATTTTTATATCCTTTAACTAAAACCCTAGATTGTCTATCTAAATTAGCATCATCTTTATATTCGGTTGTCCATTCTCCAAAAGCTTCACATACAGGAACAACATTACTGCTATTATTGTTGTTACTATCATTACTGTTATTATTACTATTGTTATTGTTATTATTACTATTATTGTTATTATTAGTGCTATTATTATTTTCTTCTGTTTCTCCATCATCATCTTTAGAAACGTAATTTTCTCCATTACATGTTAAACAATTATAATTTAAATCATAGTAATAAACTCTTTTTTCATCATTACTAGGACAATTTAAATAAATTTCTAACATATAATCATTTTTATTTTTAGTCATACTAATATATGAAGTATTATAACTACAAGCTTTTTTATCGTAATCCAATACTTCAGTTATTAATTTCTTATTAATTAATTCTTTAACCGTAAGATTAACTTTATCTTTAGTATTTTTGGGAGCATTTCCCTTTTTAAAGAAATAATTTTCAGCTAATGTTTTTAAAGTAGCCATATTATTATTAAATACTAATGAACTATCAACTGGAGTTTCTTTCTTATCATCTTTCTTTTTGAAAGAATTAGTTATACTAAAAAATAAGAAAATTATTAAAATAAGTAATAAAACAATTAATAAAGCTTTAGTAATAAATGTTTTATTAAAAAAAGGTTTGTTAGAATTATCATCATCATTCTCATCTAAATAAGCATCATAATCAAATTCTTCTTCCTCGGTATACATACATATCCCCCCTAAGTGGTTTATATTATACTATAAAACATATAAAATGTCAATCAAATTTATCATATTCTTTATTTTCTTGCAATTTCTCCATAATTTATAATTTTTCTATTTTGCTTTTTAATATTTCTTTTTAAAGCATTTCTTATATCATCAATAGCTTCCATATCTTCAACTTCTGCAAATACATTGTACATTGTCATATAATAACGTCCTTGTATTCTATATAATTTTTGTTTTCTTATTTTCTTTAAATTTAAAAATAAGTTCTCTGCTTTATCAACATCAATATCACCAATATTTATTTTTTTATCTAAAATAGCCATATAATCTTCATCATAATAATATTCTTTTCGAACTATCTTTTTTAACATTAAATCTCCACTTAAAACAAAAAAGTTTTCATTTACTAATTCTGCAATAGCATAATCAATGGGAACATAAACTCTTATATCTTCTAAATCTGATTTTTCTATTTCATTATCTGGTACCAAATAACATCTTTTCATGATATAAATAAAGTATAAATTTTTCATACAATCACCGTTTCCAATATAATATCACAAAATCTAGAAAAATCAAGAAAAAAAATAAGACAATACTATTTGTCTTAAGGCTTTAATTTAAGTTCTATTCTTAAAACTGCTTCTTCCCCACCTTGATGCCAAACTATCGTTTTCCATTCTTTTAATGCTTTAACAGCTTCTGCTATTTTTTTAGCTTCAAGATATAAAGCTTTAATATTGTTACTTTCATAAGCTTCAATTATTTTAGAACTAGGAATTTCTTTACTTGAAAGCTCTAAAAGTTTGAACCCAATATTTTCATCACCAAGAGTTAATAATTTTTTAATTTCTTCATCATCTTTAAATAAATTTAGAACAAGTTCTTTAAACCAATTTGGATAACTATACATCATATCACTTCCTTACTAGACAGATATCGTATCATATTTTATTTTGCTATGTCAAGATATATAAATTAAAAAATATAAAAGAAGTTAGCATCTCTACTAACTTTTTATCTAATTACTTATTTTTTAATCTTAAAGAATTAAGAAGAACTGTTATACTACTAATTGTCATAGCAATTGCTGCAAACATAGGATTCATACTAATATCAAAAACTTTTAAAACACCAACCGCAACTGGAATCATACAAACATTATAGAAAAATGCCCAGAATAAATTTTCTCGAATGATTCTAATAGTCTTATTACTAATCTCAAATAATTTTATAATTTTTCTTAAATCATCATTCAAAAGAATTACATCAGATGAATTAGCAGCTATATCAGTTCCACCACCAATACTTACTCCAACGGTAGATGTTTTTAAACTTGGAGCATCATTAATACCATCTCCAACCATCATAACTTTATGATTATCATCAAGCAACTCTTTAATTACTTTAGTTTTTTCACTTGGAAGTACTCCAGCTATAACTTTTTCTATATTTAAATTTTTAGCAATTATCTTAGCAGTTTCTCTATTATCTCCTGTTAACATAATAACATCTTTACCTAATTTTTTTAACTCCAAAACTACTTTATCACTTTCTTTTCTAAGAATATCTTTAACACCAATTAAACCATATATTTCTTTTTCAACAATTATATAAACAATACTATTACCCTGACTTGCAAGTTCATATTCTAAATCTTCATATTTATTTCCAATTTTTAATTTTTTAAATATTTTATTATTACCAACTAAAATTTTCTTACCATCAACTTCTCCTTCTAATCCAATCCCATCAAGATTTTTAAAATTTTCTACTTTTAATTTTTCAAGATTATTTTCTTTCATATAATTTAAGAAAGCTAAAGCAATTGGATGTGTAGAATTAGCTTCAATACTACCTATTAATTTAATCAAATCATTATCATTTAAAGTACTAAAATTATTAACATTCGATATTTTTAAATTACCATATGTTAAAGTCCCAGTTTTATCAAAAACTACAGTATCAACCTTTCCAACTGTTTCTAAGATTTCACTGTTTTTAATTAAAATACCATTTTGAGCCGAAGATCCAAGGGAAACGACAATCGCAAGTGGAGTTGCAAGTCCTAAAGCACAAGGACATGCAACTACTAATACAGTTACTAAAGATGTCAAAGCAGTACCAACGGAACTACCAAGAATTAAATATACAATAAACGTTATAATTGCTATTAAGATAATTCCAGGAACAAAATAACTACTAATTTTATCAGCCATTCTTCCTAACTTTGTTTTAGTATTTGTAGCTTCAACAACTAAATGAACAATTTCTGAAATAGTTGAATCACGTCCTATTCTTCTAGCTTCATATTCAATATAACCATCTATATTAATACTTCCTGCAACAACCTCTTTTCCTATTTCTTTATGTGAAGGAATTGCTTCTCCAGTAATAAAAGCTTCATCAAAATGAGATTCACCTTTGGTAATTACTCCATCAACTGCAATTTTCATACCTGGTTTTGCAATTAAAATATCACCTTTCTTAATTTCATCAATTGTTACTTTAATTTCTCCATCTTTTGTTTTCTTCAAAGCATCATTAGGTGTAATTTGAACCAATTCTTTAATAGCTTCTTTAGTCTTACCTTTACTCTTAGTATCAATCATTCTTCCTAATTTAACAAAGAAAATAATAATAGCAACACTTTCAAAATAAAGACTATTCATATATTCATGATGACCTTTTATAATCATTATCAAGCTATAAATACTAAGCGAAAGACTAGCAATTACTCCAAGACTTACTAAAGTATCCATATTAGGTGTTTTATGAAAAGCATTTTTAACTCCACTTTTAAAGATATCAAATCCATATATTAGAAAAGGAATTGTTAAAACAAATAAAGTAATTCCATAATTTAAGGTATTTTTATGCATATCCAAATAAGGTAAACTTGGAAGTCCTATCATCGAAGACATAGCAATATATAAAACTAAAATAGCTAAAGGAATAAAGATAAATAAACTTTTAAAACTTTTTTCTTTCTCCTCATTTTTCTTCTCTTTAAACTCTCCTAAACTCTTAAATCCTGCTTCTTTTACGAATCTTTCTAAATCCGAAATTTTTAGTTTTTCATCATATTCAATCAAAGCTTGACTCATTACTAAATTAACTGAAGCATTTATAACTCCATCTTGTTTATTTAAATATTTTTCAAGACCAGATGCACATCCGCTACAACTCATTCCATCTATTTCTAAAATTACTTTTTTCATAGTTCATCTCCTACCTAAATTATACTACCAAATTTAAACATGTCAATAAAAAAGAACCTGATTCATTGAGGTTCTTGTAATGTTCTAAGTTATTACTTATTTTCAATCTTTGAGATCTTTATTGTATATCCAAGAGGTACTAAAATTTTAAGTAAAGTACTAACTTGAGGAGAAGTAATTGAATTTTCAATTCTAGCAATTGTTTCTCTGATAACATTAGCTTTATCGGCCATTTCTTGCTGAGTCATCTCATGAGCCTTTCTTAATTGATGAAATTCAGCTACAAATTCTTTTTCAAGTTCATTTACTAAATCAGCATTTGGACTTTCTTTTCTCTTCATATTTACCACCACCAACTAAATTGTAATATATTTATTTCATTTTTGCAAGTTAAATTTATAATTTTTATAATTTTTTAGATTTTTTAAAATATTTTATCCAATTTTATATATATTTTTATAATTATTTTAATTTAACATTTTTTTCTTAAATAAACTATTATTTTTAAATAATTTAAAATTAAAAATAAATGCAACTAATTTAAATTGCATTTATTTATATAAATTATTATTTAATATTTCTATCATAATAATAATCAATTACATTTAAACCTTTAACTATCTTTATAGTAATACCTTTAGGAGTACTATAACCTTCATAATTAATTAATTCACCAGTTATATTTTCTCCTTCTTTAACTTCTATTTCTTTACTCTTAACTAAACTATAATTAATCATATCTTGATTCATCAAATAATAATTAATTTTCAACTTAGTTTTATCATCTATTGTATTATCACTACCCTCTATATCATCAGTTATCTTATAGTCCATAACTGTATTACTTAAAGTATAATTTGGATTAACATTTTTCATAGTTGCAACAGTTGTATAATTACCTATCTCACTTTCTTTAGTTGTCTCTAATTCTATTGTCTCTCCATTTACTCCAACTGCTTTAGCAATTGGAGATTGTGCCTCTCCGTTATATTTTAAAGTATTAGTATTAAAACTAACTGGTATTATTTTTTTGTCTATATTGCATTCTAACGTTTTACTTATACTTCCATCAGCAAATTTATATCCTGTATTAGCTTTTGCTATTATTTCATAACTTCCAGCATCAACTTTTGTATTATTACTATAACTTACATTATTGCCTCCGCTTACTAATGTTTGACTATCTCCATTATATACTAGGTTATTACATGCCCCTATAGTTGATATATTCTTAGCATTGCTATTTCCTGAACTTTTCTCAAATATAGATGGTTGTTCAACATTGCTTGGAGTTGATAAAGTTCCTGTATATGATAATTGATATGGATCTGATTCTGTTCCCGTACCACTTCCTATCATTACATCAGACTTTAAATATAATGTTGGAAGAACACTACCTGCACTTACTCCTGCTCCACCGCAACTATTTTCTCCAAAAATCGTTTCAACTTCGCCACTTGTATATATAGCTGCTGCATACCTTGGATTATTAGATGTTAAAGATATTAAATAAGTACTACTACCATTAAGTGATTTAAACAACCAACTATTTTCAGAGGCTCTACCATTAAAAGATCCTCTTCTTAAAGCAGTACTCCAATAACTACTATCAGAACTAAAACCATAATCACTTGGATAAATCAATGCTATTGCACCTGTAAATGTTGCTGGATAATCTGGCCATACATGTCCCCCAGAACACGAATCGTAATCAGTACTTGAACATAGAGTAGAACCTCTTTCATTTGTATATGCTGTTTTCGCATTATCACTTACACCAGTATAACTTCTATCGCTGCAAGAATAAATATTATTTACATTTCCAAGATAGTATTTGGAATTCTTATCAATCATTTCTTTATAAGGACTCATAAATTTGTCATAATATCCAGTTTCATCACCACTAGAATTTAACCAACTCATAAGAGGAGATTTAGCAATTTTAATACTAGCTGAAGTAATAACTGTAGAATATCTAGAACTTTCTTTCAACACCTTCTGAGTACCATCAATTCTATAAATTGCAGGAACTTGTGATGAAGGTATTACACCATTTCTTACTATTTTTACTTTTTCAATATTTCCTTCTGTAAATACACCAAGTATTCTCCACATTTCACCATTAAATGTTATATAGTTATTAACATTTAAACCAGAATAGCGATATTCTCTAATGCTACTACTTGCAGAAGTTACCTTAGAATTGCTCGTTGTTATCCCAACAACACCACCTGTTTTTCCAAGAGTATCTTTAATTTTTGAAACAGCTGTAGGTAATGTTGAACTTACATATATATCATACGTTTTAGTAATTGGTTCTTGATTTACATAACTTTCATCATCTGGTGTAAAAGTTACAGTAAGTTTTGTATTACCTTCTCCTTTTCCTATTATTGATACTATGGGAGATTTAGTTCTACTTGAAGTAACACTCGCTGTTGCTATTGAGGATTCTTGGGTAGAAACTTTAAAAGTTCCATAGCCATTAGTATTTGCTATAACTTTTACAGTTTTTCCTGTCGTAACATTAACAGATTTAAAATTTAATTCTAAACTTGGGGTTCCTTTAGCTATAGAACAATTTAATGGATAAGTTTTCTGACCATTAGAAAACCTATAACTATTTTCCCAGTTACTACTAATATGAGCTGTAACTTGATGAATGCCTGCTGTACTAGCTTTTTCATCTGTATAACTCATCCATGAGCCACCATATCCACTGATATCTCCTACTTCATCCAATAATTCTTGATTTTCACCATTATATACTAAATCAGTGCGACAACTTCCATAACTAGCTACACCATACACATTTACTTTATAGGTATTAGTTATTGCAGTCTTAGAGGTATAATTAGAATCAGTTGGAGTAAATGTAATTTTTAATTCCCTATTATTACCACTTGAAGAACCTGTAATACTTAAAGTCGTGATTTTTCCACTTGTTGGACTAAATGTAGCTGAAGATATTCCATAAGGAGTAGTTGCACTAAATTTTCCTTCTCCATTTGCTTTTATTGTATATTTTGAACTTCGATTTACAAGAGTCTCTAATGGATCAGCTTCAATATAAATTTTAGGAGTGCCATCCGTTATTTCAAAATTTACAACTTTATTTGTTAGCTTTAACTTATAATTATTAGCTTTAAATTTACCATTATCTTTTAATGTTAATGTTCCTAAATTTATCGGATAATATCCTATATTATCCCCCTCTTTTCTTGATAGAGATCCATTAAATAATGGTTTTTCGTCTTCTAAATTTTCAGCATATGTGTATGTTAAATTAAATTCATCCGCTCCCTGAATTTTTGCTTGATATGAATCTGGAATTATTATTAAATCTTTAGGTGTAATTTCACATTCAATTGTTAAATCATCTAAAGTTCCATTACTCCATCTTGTTTTTTCTTTATCATTTAATGTTGCTGTTACTTCATGAACTCCTGCATCAATAAAAGAATAATTTTTCAAAGTATAATCTTCTTGATTTGGATTCTCTATTAAATCTTGAGTTTGTCCGTTATATGTAACTTTCTGTTTACATAAAGCTTTTGTTGGTATATCTATTTTTTCATATCTATCAGGATTAATGTTAATTTTAAAGCTATATGTTTGAGTATTACTATTATCAGGATAAACCGCATAATATTCATAAACTCCACTTTCATTAATAACTACTTTTGCTTCCCAAGCATTAGAAACTTCATTATAATTAGCAGGATATTCCTGATTTTCAATACTCCTTGTTAAAATTTCACTTGTTGATTTATTTACAACAAATTTAGTTATTTCTCTCTTTGATGCAAGAGTCACTTCAATATCTTCATCTGTCATAGGAGTATCATTTAAATTATAATCATTACTAGAATCGATCTCGGCTGCATGAATTATTAAATAATCATCTGTTAATTCTTTTTCGTTTAAATCTCCATTTACAGTTATTCTAATTGATGCAAATATTTTATTCCATAATTCTGCATCATAATCTGCATCTTCTGTATTTCCTATCTTAGTATCTTTGGATATCCACATATAAATTCTATACGTTTTTTTTACATTTTCTTTATTTTCTTTAGTTACTCTATCTATCCAAATTCTTTTATTACTCAAATCAGCATAACTACCACTTTGTATTAATTCTTCTTCTTTTTCTGTACCATCAATCTCTTTTACTTCAACTAATCTAAATTTTAATAAATTATCTTTTATTCTCTCAGTTCGATTTTCATCATCTGATTCATCACCATGATTTAGTACTATTTCATATATTATATCTTTTTTGTGTGTATTTTCTCCTTCAATTGTAAATTCAAAATAATCATTTTTATTATAAGTATCTGTAGGCATGATATTAGTAACATTTAAATTGTTACCACTACCTTTATATTTCATATATATATTTCCTGCAACTAATTGTTGATTACTAGTTGTTTTTGAGTAATTCCATAAAGCATATGTTCCTGTTAAAGTAATTAATAAAAATGATAAAATCGTTAACAATATCCATTTCTTTTTTTTGTTTGATTGCTTTAAGTTCATTTTACATCCTCCTAATTTTAGATATTAACACGGACATATAAAGTCCTTTTTAATTTACAAAATATATTATAAACTTATTCTCTGTCATGCTTGTCATATAAATACCATTTCTACCATAATTAATATTACACTCATTTAGATGTGCTGTCAATAAAAATGATAAATTTTATAGGAAAATATTTTTAGGAAGTGACACTATGGATATAAATAGATTAAGAGATTTAAGAGAAGATAGAGATTTAAGTCAAAAAGATGTTGCTAAAATTCTTAACACTACTCAACAACAATATTCTAAATACGAACTTGGCATTAGATTAATTCCAATTGATAAGTTAGATATCCTTGCAACTTTCTATGAAACTAATACAGATTATATCCTTGGAAGAACTAATATTAAAACTCCCTATCCTATTTCAAGAAAAGAAACTGATAAAATCAAAAATTCTTGACTTTAATTAATATTACTGTATAATATAGATACGTGGGGAGGCTTATATGATAAAAGAGTTTAGTTTAGAAGCAATATTATCTATTATAAGTGGTATTAATTATTGTGGTTCTTTTGATAAAGTATATGAAGTATTTAGATTTGCTTATAATAATCCTTATATAAATGCTTCAGAAATATTTATATTAAGAGATGAATTAACAAGACATATATTAAGACTTCATCCAGAACTTAATACCATCAAATTTATAAATGATACTGAATTTATAGACGAACAAAAGAAAATATATGGTGAAACCTTGAGTATAACAAGGATGAAAAGCGATAAAAATAGATATATTAAAATCAAAACAGGTCATATGTAATAATATGATCTGTTTTATTTTTTTTCCATTTTTAAAGTTCCTTTATGATTCTTATATATAAATGTTCCAAAACTTCCATTAATGATTGAAAAGATTGGCATTAAATGTCCAATATCAACATCATATATAACTGGAACGTTTAAATCATCAAATATTTTATGTAAACTATCTAGATAAGTGAAATCTTCTATTCTTTTTATAGCTCTTGTTCTTCCAATTAAAAAACCGTTTGCATTTTGAAACCAACCAGATTTCTTCATTTGCCAAAGAATTCGATATAAATCTAAAGGATTAGCCATAAAATCTTCTAAATACCATAACATTCCTTCAGAAAATTGATTAATAAATTTCGTTGTATTATCATACTCAGTTCCAATTATAGTTGCTAAGGCTTCAATACATCCTCCAATAATTCTTCCTTCAATTGTTACTTCTTTATCATTATATAAATTTTTATATGAAACTTTCTTAGTTAAATTAAAGGAACTATCAAATCTTTTTAATCTTTCTTCTTCGTATAATTTAAAGTTTTCTTGAACTATATCACTTTTAGTTTCTAAAACTTCTAAATGTCTTAAAAGTGATTCATCTAACTTTTTCATACCAAATTTAAAGATATTAACACTAGTCATAGTTGCTATATTAAAATTAGTTGTTAAGTAAAAATTTAAAAGACTTGAATCAGAATATCCAGTTATCCATTTAGGTTTACTATTTTTAAGTATATTTTTATCTAAATAAGGTAGCATTTCCATTAAAAATTCACCACCTCTAGCTTGAGCTATTAAGGCAACTGAATCATCTTGCCAAAGTTTCAAAAACTCTTGAGCTCTAATCTTACCATTTGAACTTACAAATTGTTTATTACTTCGAACATTCTTAGTTTCTTTAATTTTAAAACCTAGATTTTCTAAATTTTCATAAGCTTTATTTAATTTCTTTATGTCTTTTTTTAAGGTAACACCTGAAGATGTAGCTGTTACTCCTAAGGTATCGCCTTCTTTAATAGGACTTGGATATTTAATCATAATTTCTCCTTTATTTCATATAAAAAGTTCATAGCTTCAATGGGGGTAATATTTAAAATATCTAAATTTTTAATTTTCTTGATAGTTTCGTTATCTTCTCTGCTTGGATTTGAAAAATCAAAACTAGTTTGAATAACTTCAGGCCTTGATTTTTTAGCATTTTTTTCTTCATAAGATGCAAGTATTTCAGAAGCTTTCTTAATAAGTTCATCTGGAAGTTTAGCAAGACTTGCTACATTTATACCATAGCTTTTATCAACAGCTCCTTCAACTACTTTATGTAAGAAAGTAATACTACCATTTTCTTCTAAAGCTGAAACATGAACGTTTTTAACTTTTTTTAATTTTTTAGTTAAATCAGTTAATTCGTGATAATGAGTTGAAAATAAAGTCTTAGCCCCTATTTTATTATGAATATATTCTAAAATGGCATAAGCTAAACTCATTCCATCATAAGTCGCTGTACCACGACCTAATTCATCAAATAAAATTAAACTATTTTTAGTAGCATTTGAAATAGCATAATTGGCTTCTTTCATTTCAACCATAAATGTTGATTCTCCACTTACTAAATCATCACTTGCTCCTATTCTTGTAAATATCTTATCAAAAATTGGAATATTACAACTTTTAGCTGGTACAAAAGAACCAATTTGAGCCATGATAACAATGATAGCAAGTTGTCTCATATAAGTTGATTTACCTGCCATATTAGGACCTGTTATTAAAAGACAACTACAATTCTTATCCATAATAATATCATTAGGAACATAATCAACTTTTGTAACTGCTTCAACAACTGGATGTCTTCCTTCAATTATTTTAATTTCATTATCAAAATTAAATGTTGGTCTTACAAAATGATATTTATCTGCAACAGTTGTAAGAGATATTAATAAATCTATTTCACTTATTATATTACTAACTTCTTGAATAGTATTTATTTTTTCAATTACTTTACTTCTTAATTCTGAAAATAATTCATATTCTAAATTAATAATCTTTTCTTCAGATGTTGCTATTATTTGTTCTTTTTCTTTTAAAGATTCTGTTATATATCTTTCTCCTGTTGATAAAGTTTGCTTTCTAATATATCCAAATTCATCTTTAACTAAAGGTATACTCATTTTGCTTACTTCTATATAGTAACCAAATACTTTATTATAACCAATTTTTAAATTTTTAATTCCAGTTCTCTTTTTTTCTTCTTCTTCCTGCTTTAAAATAAAATCTTTACTATTATTTTTAATACTTCTTAGTTCATCTAATTCTTTATTGTAACCATCTTTAATTAAATTACCTTCTTTTAAAGTTAAAGGTGCATCTGGATTAATCGATTTATCTAAGAGTTCTACAATATCATCTAATGTTTCAAGTTCTTTATCATAATTAATTTTTTGTAATTCTTCTTTTATATTAGGTAACATCTTTAAAGATTTAAGTAATTGATACATATCTCTTGCATTTAAATTTCCATAGCTAATTCTTCCAATTAATCTTTCTAAATCATAAATATCATTTAAATAAGTACTTAAATTTTCTTTAACAATGAAATTAGTTAAAAGACTCTCAATATAATCATATCTTCTTTCTATTATTTTAATATCTGTAAATGGTGACAAGATATTTTGTTTTAATAACCTACTTCCCATTGCAGTTTTTGTTTTATCTAAAAGCCACAACAAAGAATTATTCCTTGTATTATCTCTAATCGTTTCAGTTAATTCTAAATTCTTCTTAGTATGAAAATCAAATAATAAATGTTCTTCTTCATGATTAATAATAACTTTCTTTAAATAGTTTAAACTGCTTTTTTTAGTTTCAGTTACATAAGTAAGTAAATGTTTAATAGATGTTAAAAGTCTTAAATCAGTCACATCTTCATAAATCGATTTATATTCTTTATATTCTTTTTCTTCGTTTGTAACTGTAACTAAAATATTATAAATTGTTTTTAAATTATATAAAACTTCTCTATCTATTTTATCATTAACAATTATTTCTTTAATATTATGATTAATTAATTCACGATACAAACTTTCAAGATCAGTTAATAACATTGTATAAATATCGCCTGTTGATATATCAGCATAAGTTAAAGCATAAGAATAAGAAAAATCATAAACACTTGCAATATAATTATTATCATTAGCAAAATTTAAGTTATCTAAAACTGTTCCTTTCGTTATTACTTGAACAACATCTCTTTCAACCATCCCTTTTGATTCTTTAGGATCAGTTAATTGTTCACAAATTGCAACTTTATATCCTTTTTCGATTAATTTAGCAACATATCCTTGATAAGCATGATATGGTACTCCACACATAGGAACTCTCTCATCAAGTCCAGCATTTCTACCAGTTAAAGTAAGACTTAGTTCACGACTAGCTGTCTCTGCATCTTCAAAGAACATTTCATAAAAATCACCTAATCTAAAAAAGATTAATGTATCTTCATAATTATCTTTTATTTCCATATATTTAGCCATCATTGGAGCTAATTTACTTCTATCTACTTCGCTTCTTTTCATATTTACACCTTACTTTTTTCCTACTTAATTATATCAATTTTCAGAAATAAATTCAAAGACTAGTCATGAATTTGACACTTTATTTATTTTATGGTGCAATTAGAATATCATATAGTTCTTGATAATTATCAATATAATTAATCTCTAATTTATTTTTATAAATATAATCTAACTCTTCTATTTCTTCTTGATTGGCAGCAGGCATATAGATAACTGTAATATTATTGTTAATTGCAGCTATTAGTTTTTCTTTAATACCACCAACTTTTAAAATTTTACCACTTAAAGTTATTTCTCCTGACATCGAAATATCATTTGAAATTATAACATTTTTAAGGTAAGAAAGAAGAGCTGTTGTAATTGTAATTCCACCACTTGGACCATCTTTTTTAATAGCATTAGCTGGAATATGAATATGGAAATCGGTATTTCTAATTTCATCGATATTTAATCCAAAGTTTTTATAATTTCCTTTAATATAATCGAATGCTACTTTAATAGATTCTTCCATAACATCCCCAACTTGACCTGTTATCTTAACATTACCACATCCAGGATATGAAATAACTTCAATTTTTACTACATCTCCTCCATATGGTGTATAGGAAAGGCCTGTAATGACTCCCTTATTATTTTTTGTATTTTGATTTATTTGATATTTATGAATTCCTAATATTAATTCAAGTTTCTTATTAGGATCAAGTGGAGTTTTTTTCTCAAGTTTACTTACAACATATTTTCGATATACTTTATCTAAAACTCTTTCAAGTTCTCGAACTCCACTTTCATGAGTATAATATCTAATAATATTTGTTATGGTTTTAGAAGTTAAATTAAGTTCTTCTTCTTTTACTTTATATTCTTTCATAAGTTTTGGTAATATATGATTCTTAGCAATCTTGATTTTTTCATATTCAGTGTAACTTGGAACTTCTATTATTTCCATCCTATCTTTAAGTTCAGCTGGAATTGAATCAATATAATTAGCAGTTAAAATAAACATAACTTTTGATAAATCAAATTCTTCGTCAATGAAATGATCAACAAATCTACTATTTTGTCCTTTATCTAAAACTTCTAGTAAGGCACTTACAGGGTCTCCCTTAAAATCTTTCGTCATTTTATCAACTTCATCAATAATAAAGACAGGATTATTAACACCAATCTTAGCAATACTTGACATGATTCTACCTGGAGCTGCTCCTACATAAGTACGTCTATGTCCAATTATTTCAGCCTCATCATTTACTCCACCTACTGATATTTTAACACATTTTAAATTTAAAGCAGTTGCTATACTTTTGGCAATACTAGTTTTACCAACACCTGGAGGTCCTACTAAACAAAGGATTGGAACATTTTCTCGATTTGTATAATGTTTAACCATAATATGTTCTAATATTCTAGTTTTTGTCTCCTCCAATCCATAATGGGAATTATCTAAAACTTGTTTAATATGTTCAAGATCAAAGGTTTCTTTACTACTTTTATTCCATGGCAAATTTAATAAAATATCTATATAATTTCTAATAATTCCAATTTCTGGAGATGTAACAGGACTACTCTTAAATCTATTTATTTCAGTCTCTAATCTTTTCTTAATGGCATCTTTTGCATCTAAATTTTTTATTTTTTCTTCAAGAATTGTTATATCATCAATATTTTCATGTAATTCTTCTTTTAAAACATTTATCTTCTCTTTTAAATAAAATTCTTTTTGACTTTCATCTAATTTTTTAGTAACTTTAATATCAATATCTTTTTCTATTTCTATAATAGATAATTCATATTCAATATCATCAAGTAACATCTTTAATCTTTTAACTGGTGATACTTCTTTTAAATATTTTAATTTTCGATTATGATTAAGTGGCAAAATATTGGTAACTGTATCAGTTAATCTATCTATATCATGAATATCTTTAACATCATCAAACTCACTTGTATCAGTAGCTTTTACATACTTATCAATTTCTTTATAGAGACTTCTTGACATAGCTATTTCTTCAATCGGATCTATCTCTTCTTGATTGATGACTGAGACATTTACTTCGTATAAACCTTCTTCTTCTTTAATATCTCCAACAATAGCTCTTTTTAATCCCCTTAATGTAATTCGCATATTACCATTTGGCATATCAATTTTTAGTTTAATCTTTGCAATTACACCTAAGTTAATAGTATTTAAATTTTCAAAATTATCATCACTTTTTTGATGAATAACAAAAACACAATTATCGTAAATACTTTCTCCTAAAGTAATTGTTTTCTTTAAATTTGTATCAGAAAACTCAATTTTTACATCAGAATAAGGGAAAATTTCATGATTTTTAATAAATAGTACAGGCAATTTAGTTTTTATCATGATTATCCCTCCTCGTTTTTTAATTTTGCTTTTTATTATAATCACGATTTTCAAAAAAAACAACCTTTTTACAGAGGACTTTACACCTAATTTTTAAAATTTTTTATGTTACTTTTTTTTAGTTTTTAGAATATAATAAATTGATGAAAAAAAACGTAAAAAAGGTTGATTTTATCTAAATTGTTTGTTATAATCTTATTTGTCTGGGGTCATAGCCAAGTGGTAAGGCAGTGGACTGCAACTCCTTGATCGTTGGTTCAAATCCGACTGGCCCCTCCATGCAGCTGTAGTTTAGTGGCTCGAATATGGCCTTGCCAAGGCTAGGACGCGGGTTCGATTCCCGTCAGCTGCTCCATAAGATAAAATCGTCGCACCAAGCGATGTTAATGATTAAATCAACGCAAGTTGATTTTTTTGTTTGTTGCT
>CANRCN010000022.1 GCA_947629135.1 uncultured Bacilli bacterium
GATCGAACTCCTGACCTCCACGGTGCAAACGTGGCGCTCTCCCAGCTGAGCTAATGCCCCAAATATAATTCTTTTTGCCTCACGACATATAGAATTATATTACATTATTATGTTAATTGTCAAGAAAATTTGACTATTTTTTCAAAAAATCTTTTAATTCAGATGTTTTTAAAGTTGTCTCTTCCTTAGTTTGCATATTTTTAACTCGCACTTCTCCACTCTCGATTTCGTTACTACCAATAATACTTACATAATTAATGTTTTCATGTTCAGCATATTCAAAGCATTTTCCAACTTTCTTCTTATTCATTTCAACTAAAACTGAAATCCCCTCATGTCTTAAAGAAGTTGCTAATTTTAAACATTCAACATTAGTATCAAGAGGAACTAAATAAATATCTATTAAACTGTTATTCTTATTATCACTTTTTAAAATAGTATAAATTGGCTCTAGTCCAAAAGATAAACCAATAGCTGGATATTCATTTCCATTATTCATGAAATCAGTTATTATCTTATTATATCTTCCACCAGCTCCAAGTGCACAAGATAATCGCATTTTTTTATCATAAAACTCAAAAACTACTCCCGTATAAATTGTAAGACCTCGAGCAAGAGTTGGAGTGAATTTACAATCTTTATCAATTTCAAGAGCCTTTAAATATTCATTTAATTCTTTAAGTTCTGTAATTCCCTCTTTTATATTTTCATTTTGAGTATCTTGAAACTTACTTTCATATTCTTGGAAACTATAATCAAAGTTTGTTAATAAATCTTGAATAATATTATCTTCTAAACCTAAATCTTTTAAATTAGAAATTAGTTCTTCATGAGTAATCTTTTCTAGTTTATCAATTACTCCTATAACATTTGATACAAGAGGTTCAGAAACTCCTGATTCCTTAATAAGGCCAGACATAAGTTTTCGATTATTGTACTTAACAAATACTTCTATTCCAAGTTCTTTATAAGTATCAATAGCCATCAACATTTGCTCTGCTTCAATCATTCGATTGTCAATTCCTACAACATCAATATCACATTGATAAAATTCTCTTGTTCTTCCTAATTTAACAGGACCATTTCTAAAAACCTTACCTATTTCATATCTCCTAAAAGGCATTCTTAATTCTTTATTAAGACCGATTACCTTACAAAATGGAACTGTTAAATCATATCTTAAGCCAAGATTTCTATCACCTTGATCTTTAAGCTTATATATTTCACTTAAAATTTCAGCTCCTGAATCATATTTATAAGCAAGTAAATCATAATAATTTAAAATAGGAGTTTCAAGAGGTAAATATCCATACTTTTCAAAATTTGTTCTTAAAGTATTAATTATCTTATTTCTTATAACTTGATCGTTTGGTAAGAAATCAAAAGTTCCTTTTAAATTCATTAATTTCATAAATCACCTACTTATCTCTTACTTGCGACTTAAATTTAGTTTCAATGCCACTTATTATTTTTTCAAATATTTCCATAACCTCTTCATCAGTTAAAGTTCTATTCATATCATTGAAAGTTAATTTGAAAGCTAAAGATTTTTTATTAGAATCTATTTTATCACCTTCATAACAATCAAATATTTGGACATCTCGAAGAAGTTTACCACCTAAACGTTTAATTTCTTTAGAAACATCACTTGCAACTATATCTTTATCTAAAATGAAAGCAACGTCTTTAAGAATAGTTGGATATTTACTAATTTCTGAAACTTGAATACCTTTTACACGATTTTCAAGTAATTTATTAATTGATATTTCAAGAACATAAATATCATCTTTATTAAAGGCTGGATTAATTTTACCAATAATACCAATCTCTTTACCATTTACAACAATACTTGCACTTTGATAAGGATGTAATTCTTTTGGAATATCTTTAATAACTAAGGTATATCTATCTTTATATCCTAAGTAATCAAGCAAATCTTCTAAAATCCCTTTTATATCATAGAAATTAAATTTAATTGTTTCAAAGCCAATTTTATATTCACCAGAAAGTAAAGCAGCTAACTTCATTTCTTCTTTATACTCAGTGTCTTCTTTATAAAAACCATTTCCCATCTCAAATATATGAATATCATTAATACCTCTTGATTTATTATAAGTATAAATATTCATTAATGATGCAAGAAGACTATAACGCATAACTGCATGTTCATCTGTCATTGGATCAAGAACCTTAACCATTTCTTTCACTTCAGTTTGGAAAAGTGGGAATTCAGATTCTCTTATTAAAGCATAACTTAAACATTCATTTAATCCTAAATTGGCCATTTTATGCTTAATCTCTCGATAGGTTTTATTAAACTTACCAGGTTTAAGAGGTACTGTTGGAAGTTTACCAACAATATTTTCAAGTCCATAAAATCTTCCTACCTCTTCAATTAAATCTTCTTTGATAGTAATGTCAATTCTACGAGATGGTACTAAAACTTTCAAAGTATCTTTTTTAACTGTAACTTTAAATTTTAAATTTTCAAGTATCTTAATAACTTCATCATGTGGTACTTCTAATCCTAAAACTTTATTTATTTTATCAAAAGTTACTTCTATTTCTTTATCATCCTTATTTTCATGATCATAGATAACTAAACCTGTTTGAACCTTAGCATCAGCATACTTTTCTAGTAAATTACAACATCTTTCAATAGCAAGATAAGTTCTCTTTGGATCAAGTCCCTTTTCAAAACGATTACTTGCTTCACTTCTTAAAATTCTTTTTGAAGTTTGACGAATTTTAACATTGTTAAAAATAGCACTTTCAATCATAATATTTTTTGTTTTTTCAGTTATCTCAGTTTCAAGTCCACCCATAACTCCAGCAAGACCAATAGCTTTTCCATGACTTGCAATTACAATATCTTCACTGCTTAAAGTTCTTGTTGTTTTATCAAGAGTTGTTAATTTTTCATTTTCTTTACTATTTCGAACTTCAAGTTCTCCATTTAATGTATCAGCATCATAAAAATGTAAAGGTTGTCCTGTTTCTAACATTACAAAATTAGATATATCTACAACATTATTAATTGGCCTTATACCACTAGCAATAAGTCTCGTTTTAATAAAATCTGGACTTTCTTTAATTACAACATCTTTAACACTTTTAGCTAAAAACATTGTACAATCTTTCGTTGAAACTTTGACTTTAAAGCTCTTGTTAATATCTTCTCCTTCTTCTTTATAGCCAATATCTATATCCTTAACCTCATTACCATATAAGGCTCCTACTTCATAAGCCATACCTAAAATACTAAGAAGATCCCCACGATTACTTGTAAGTTCAAAGTCGATTACTTCATCATCAAGTCCAAGATATTTAATAGGATCATCTCCAACTTTAGCATCGTCTCCTAAAATGCAAATACCATTTATATCTTCTTCATGCAAATATTTTTTATCTAAACCAAGTTCAAATAAAGCACATAGCATTCCATTAGATTCAACACCTCGAATATTACTTTTTTTAATTGTAATTTCTGGAAGAACTGCTCCAGGCTTTGCTACAATTACTTTTATTCCTTCCCTGACATTTGGAGCTCCACAGACAATTTGAAGTTTCTCCGAACCTATATCAACTAAAGTTACATGAAGATGATCACTATCAGGATGCATTTTACATTCTAAAACCTTACCAATTACTAAATCAGTTGCATTTATTAAAGGTTCACAACTATCATACTCATTACCAATCGAAGTCATTCTATCTGCTAATTCTTGATAGTCAACTGGTACATCTACATAATCTTTTAAAAACTTTGTACTTAACTTCATTTTAATCAACATCCTTTCTATCAAATTGTTCTAGGAATCTTATGTCATTAGTATAAATTTGTCTAATGTCTGTTATTCCATATTTAAACATTGCAAATCTATCAATTCCTGGTCCAAAGGCAAATCCTGTATATTTATCTGGATCATATCCTGACATTCTTAAAACATTAGGATGCACAACTCCTGCTCCTAAAACCTCAATCCAACCAGTTTGCTTACATAAACTGCATCCTTTTCCACCACATTTAAAACAAGTTACATCAACCTCACATGAAGGCTCTGTAAATGGAAAATAGCTTGGGCGAAATCTAACATTAGTTTTTTCACCAAGTAATTTCTTAGCAAATAACTCTAGAGTTCCTTTCAAATCAGCTAAAGATATATCTTCACCTACAACTAAACCTTCAAATTGCATGAATTGATGAGAATGAGTAGCATCATCATCACGTCTATATACTTTACCTGGACAAACTATTCGTAAAGGTGTTTTTTCTTTATTAGCTTCCATTGTTCTTACTTGAGCAGGTGATGTATGTGGTCTTAATAAGTAATCTTTATCTAAATAAAAAGTATCTTGAGCATCTCTTGCAGGATGTCCCTCTGGTAAATTAAGTTTTGTAAAACTATTCATATCCGTATCAATTTCAGGACCAGATATAACATCATATCCCATTGAAACAAATAAATCTTCTAACTCCTCAACTACTCTTGTCATTGGATGAATACTACCCTTTAACTTTTTTCTACTAGGTAAAGTAATATCAATTTTTTCTTCATTCAATTTTTCTTCAAGTAAATTCTTTTCTAATTCACTTTCCATACTCTCTAACTTAGTAGTTACTTCTTCTTTAATAAGATTTAAAAACTTACCATACTCTCTCTTTTCCTCATTAGGTATTTCTTTCATTTTTAAACTTAAATTTGTAACTATTCCATTTTTTCCTAAATAAGCAGCTTTTACATTTTGTAAATCATTTTTTGTTTTAACATTTTTTAAATCACTTTCTAATTTTTTAATTATATCTTCTCTTTCCATATATTCCTCCATTTATTTCCTCCATTTAAAAATACTCTTATATATTCTGCTATTTCTCTTTTTCTAGTTGCATTTTTTAAACTACCTTCAAATATCATATGCTTTTCAAGTTCTAAATAAGTAATATACTTCTTAGAACTTTTTAAAGCTTTATAAATTTCCATAGGTGTTTCAATTGGTATTACTTGATCCATTTCACTTTGTAAAATTAAAGCCTCGGTTTCAACATTCTTGAAAGAATCATGATATTCTTTTACAAATTTTACAAATTCTAAAAAGAATGGAAACGATGTATGTAAAACTCTATTAAAAACCTCAATATAGTCTTTATAATCTCTATTTTCTAGAATATCAACTTTATTTTGTTTTAAATTTAAATAAGTATAAGCAGAATTCAAGAATACAACCTTTTGGACCTCTTTATACTTAGAAGCTCCATAACCAGCTAATATTCCTCCCATACTATGACCTATTAAGTAAATTTGTTTATATCCATGATTAATAAGATTAGTTATTTCTAAATCAACAAACTTAACCCATTCCATATAATCAACTTTCTGATAATCATCAGAATTCTTATGATGTCCTGGTAAAGTTCTCGAAAAAACATCAAAGTTTTTATCATAAGTTAAATAATTCTGCAAATATTCATTATCAGCAATAGAACCCACAAAACCATGGATAATTAGTACTGCTTTTTTCATACCTACTCCCTTCATTTAAAAAGGATGATACCAAAGGAGTGCAATTGCACGGTACCATCCTAATTTTTTCTTAATTATCTTAACGCGATTAACGATTTATTTTGGAAAGCGAATTCATAAATCTCAATTGTTAGTTTACACCAACCACTAACTCTCTTAAAATATTTTGATAAACTACTACTCTTCCCGCATCAATAATTAATATAAGCATATTATAGCATTTAATAATAGAAAAGTAAACTATTTTTAAGACTTTTTATCTTTTTTCTTAATAACAAACTTGTCAAGAGATGCTAAAATAGAAGGTAATAATAATAAAATTAATATAGTTGAACAAAGTGTCCCAGCTGATATTATCCGACATATCTTAGCCGCAATCTCTGATGCAAATAAAGCAATTATTAAAGTTACAATAATAAGAATTGAACTAGATGTTAAAATAGCATGAATTGATTTATTGTAAGATGCTTTAAGTGATTCTTTTACATTCATCATTTTTCTATTTTCAAGATAATAAGACGTATATAAAATAGCATAATCAATTGTTGCTCCCATCAAAATACTTTGAACTATTAAAATAGAAATATAATAAACATCAGTACCCATTAAAGATAAACTTCCCATAGTTAAGAAAACTGCACACTGAATTATTAAAACTAAAACCATTGGAATAATTAAAGACTTGAATGTTATAAGAACTACTATAAAAATTGCAACCATCGTAATAATAGTTATTAAATTAAGTTCCGAATCAAATGTATTACTCATCTCATATGCCATTTCTGAATCGCCAATTACATAAATATCCTTGATATCCTTCTTTAACATATTATTAGTATCTTCAATAAATTTAAAAGTTTCCACTCCTTCTAAATCATACTTTGTATTTAAAATAATCCTTGAATAATTATTACCAACTAACAATTCTTTTGCATCTTTAATATCATCTTTAGCTTTAACTATTTTATCTTTCGTATCATTATCTATATAATCATCAAACCTTACATCCTTTAAAATATTATTATTCAAATAATTAACAAACTCTTCAACTGTTATTTGCCAGTTATTATCATATTCCTTATTGCTTCCATAATAAATATATAACATTTCAATAGTCTTCTTTAAAACTTTATTTGAAAGTTTATTAACAATTACAAACATTTCATCTTTAGTATATTTAACACCTTTTAAACTATCATTCATAATTCCATTAACTGTATTTAATTTATCAATTTTATCTTTAGTAAAATTATTTTTATATTCCGAATTAGTAACTACTTTATTAAGTAAAAAATTAATAAATTCTTTTAAAGATATAGAATAATTTTTATTAACATAATTGTAATTATATAATCCATATAATAATTTTAAATTATCTTTATCTATTCCAATTAAATCAGCAAGATTAATACTATTATATTTTTTATTAATTAAAGTTTCATTCATAACTCTTTCTAATAAAGTTAAATCATTTAATTTAGAACTTTCTATCTTATCACTTAACATACTATCATTTTTATTATTAAGAATAAAACTTGTAAACTCTAAAGGAGTAATTTTAAAAGTATTACTATTATAAATATATAAAGTATAAATATTTTTAGCAGTAGTATTATCTGTATTATCTATTCCTAAAAAAGATAAATCATAATATGCATATTTAGTATCATTAGAAGTACTTATCATAACGGTTTGTAATAACTTTAAATTTGATAAGGTATCATCATCTAATTTATTTTTTATTTCTTCACTTTCTAATATTAAATTAACAAATTCTAAAGGAGTTTCAACTAAATTATTATTTCCATTTAAATAATCAATTAAATTATAAATTTTATTTATATCTAAAACATTTAATTTTATAACTAAAGCCATTTCTTCTTTTGAATATTCTTTAGTATCAGTCAATATATTATTATTTAACTGTTTAAAATTACTTATATCAATATTATCTAAATAATGTGTATCGGTTTTAATCTTAGTAACATAATTAATAAAATCAATTATTTTAAACTTATTAGAATTATCTTTTAATAAATACTTACTAAGTAAAATTTCTTTAACAGAATCATTATCTAATCCAAATAACTTACTTAACATAGAACTATCCATCTTCTGATTAATAATATCCTGATTACTAAAAGTTTCTAAAATTCTTAAATTATTGATAGTCTCATCATCAAACATATTAATATAATTAGAATCTTTTACCACAGTATTTAAAACAAAATTTGTAAATTCTTTAATAGACATTTTATAAGTAATATCACTTTTTAAGATATAATATTTATATAATTCAGATACAACCCCTTTATCTATTCCAAATAAATTAGATATTTCATCAACAGTCATTGCTTTTTTAATTGTATTTTTATCAATAAACTTAGCTAATGTATTTAATTTTTCTCTACTATTAGTATTAATCCTTGATGCATACTTGGAATTTGTTAAAACATTTTTATTCATAAAAGTAATAAATTCATTTAAAGTTAATTCTTGATTAGTATTTAAAGATAAATAATAAATGAACAGATCTTTAACTTTACTTTCTTCAATTTCTAAAATACTTGCAATTTCATTTACTCCTCTTCTTTGATTAATACTAGGTTCCATGACAAAATTCTTTAATCTAGTTATATCTTTTTTAGTTTCAGAATCAATTGTTTTATTCACATCAGGATTATTATAAGCTTCCATTTCAATAAAATTTAAAAATTCTTTAAACGTAATTTGATTATCTTTTTTATTATAATAATCATAATAAATTATCTTTAATAAATAATCATCTAACTTTGTATTACTTCCTAAATCATCCAATTTTTGATTTAATTTATCATAGGTTAAATTTTGATTAATAGTATTACTATATCCTAAAACTTCATCAATTTTTTCATTACTTTCTAGCTTGTCTAAATAATTAGTAATCTTAGATTCATCTTTATTTTTATATATAATTGCCATTTGATTATTTTCTTCAAATACTTTGGAAATGAAATCACCTTCACTTGCTGTATATTCTATTTTTAAATTGCCTTTTAAAAGAAAACTAGTAACAAAGATTATTAAGAATAAAGGAATAGCTATAAATCTTGTTTTATAACTTAAACCTCCAAACTTATTAAGATTGATATGAGGAGATTTTTTCTTAGTTTTATTAATCCATTTATCAAATATTAAAATTAAAGATGGTAAAACAAAGAAAATACAAAGTAAACTAAATAAAACTCCTTTTGCTAAAATAAATCCTAAATCTTTACCAATTTTAAAACTCATGAAAACTAAGGCAAGTAAGCCAACAATTGTTGTAACAGAGCTACTAGAAATTGAAAGGAATGCTTTATGTAAAGCTGATTTCATAGCCTTAACTTTATTTTTTTCTTTTTTCTTTTCTTGATCATATCTATTCATTAACATAATAGAATAATCCATTGACAAAGCCATTTGTAAAATAGCAGTAATTGAATTAGTTATATGAGAGACATTTGGAAATATAATATTAGTTCCCTTATTCAAAACAACAGCCATTAAAATAGTCGTTAAAAATAGAAATGGTTCAACAAATGATTCACACATAATAAGTAAAATAATAAGAGCACAAAAAACAGCTAAAGCAACAATCCAAAACGACAACACTGTTTTATTAGATTCAGTAGCATCTCCACTTGTATAAAAAGTATAATCCTTGTATTTATCCTGAACAGTATTATAAACTCTGCTTGTTAAATATGAATCTTTACCAGCATCAATTGTTATAACATACAAAGTATACTTACCTTGATTATACTCTTCATTACTTTCATACTTAACCTCTTTAACTCCTGAAATTTTAGATAATTCATCCTTAATTTCTAACTTAGAATTATCTTTTAAATTTTCAAACATTACATTAAGAGTACTTACATCAACCTTAGAAAATTCCTGTTCCATAATATTATTTCCAACTCTAACCTCGCTAGAATCAGGTAAGTATTTAACCATATCATAATTAATTTTTACATTTTTTGAAATAAAAGCACACGTAATTGTAAAAATAATAAATAAACTCAAAATAAAATATCTTTTGTCTATTATAAAATCTGTAATTTTTTTCATTTGAATTTCCTTCTTCCCATAAACCCCTCATTACATTATATTCTTTTACTCTTAATTAAGAAAATATTAATCAAAGACATTTCTTACTAATTTTATCTATCAATTCTTGATAATTTTCATATTTATCACTAAATACTACTTCCCTTGCCTCATTATTATAATTGATTAAATAAGTATTATTATCTAGTTTTTTTAAATTATTAATATTTAAAATATTTTTAGATGTAACTAAATTATTTATATTATCTAAATTATTCTTTACTTTTAAAATATCATATTTATTTTTAAATTCTCTTACATACATAGTTATCAACATTATATCTAATATATATATAGCAAACTCTATATCATTAATATGTATATGAAGACCAAGTATTAATATAAATAAACCACTACTCATTATAATGAAAAAGATTGCTAAAAATAAAATATATGATGTATTTTTAATTAATATAAACATATTATTATCTTTATCAAAAATAATTGGAGTCTTAATAAAAGTCTTCATCCGATTTTCTTTACTAAAAATTTTATAATTAAAAATAATAAACATTACTATAGCTAAAACTGATATTATTTCAAACATTAATCTAAAATTTAAAAATAAACATATGATAGCAACTATTCCTAATATTAAACTTATCATATCAACTATTTTATTTAATCTACTTTTCTTTATAAAATACATTGTATTCATATCCACCTCTACCATAAAAATTATATATAATAAACTAAACTATTTTTTCTTAAAAAAAGCCCCTTTAAAAATAGGAATTGTAAATATAAAAAAGATAAAATCAATAATAAGAAGACTATAAGTTTTACTTATTATACTATAATAAAATACATATATTAAAAATCCAAATACATAAAGAAAAAAACTTATTCTAAAAATGAATTTAAAAATATTACTTATTCTTTCTTTATTAAGTATATCAAAAATACTTTCAAATAATATTGCAACAGAACATATTATAAAAGGACTAATTATTATTTTAATTAAAGTTTCATTTTTAAAGAAAACAAATTCTAAAATACATAAAGCTAATATAGATGTAACTATTCTTTTTATATTAAGTAAATTTTTCATAATTAATCCTGTGATAACTTCTCTATTGCTTCTTTAAGCAAGTTTAATTCTTTACATTTCTTTAAAGTTACTAAATTTAATAAATAACTTTCAAGATATTCCTCATCATCTTCACCATAAGGATTTTCTTTTAATATTAATTTATTATTAGATACCTCTAAAATTTTAGTTTGATTTTTTAAAACATTTTCAGTCCATTCTTTAGTTGCATATTTTAAATATTCTTCATCAATTAGAATTTCAGCTTCAGGACTATATTGTAAAATTTCAGGATTATAAATATTATAAAAACAAGCCATTTCTTTAGGAACAAAATCAATGTTCAACAAAACTGCAGGATTTTTTAAAATTTCTAATAAAATTTCAAGTGAATTAATGTTTTCAAGTAATGTTAAAAAGTTTTCTTCTTTAATTTCAAATCCATGTTCATAGATATCATGAGAATTACAAAAATCAAGTAATTGAAGCATCTTAAGATGATTTTTAATTTTTAAAGTTGGATTTTTAATTCCTAATATTTTAATTAATTCTGTTATAGTCATATTTGCCTCCTTTAATTAAATAAAATTATAACAAAAAAAGAAATAATTGTAAATATTCCTTAATTCGCTTTTTTATCTAAATCATCATATTCTTCTAAAAAACTTTTATATTTACCATGCTTTTTAACACCTAAAACACAATCAAGATTAATATTATCTAAAGCTTTATAGATATTGTAATCTACATTTTTATTAACCTTTCTTAAACTTTTAATTAACTCTTTCATTTCTTTTCTTTTACTTGTTCCATCATTTGTTAAAGAGCAATCTTCTGTAAATTTACAAGCACAATTAATAAATGTTAATTTATTAGTATTACAGTAGGATATAATATCTTCTTCTTTAACTAAATAAAGTGGTCTAATTAATTCTAATCCTTCAAAATTATCACTATGAAGTTTAGGCATCATTGTTTTAACTTCAGAACCATAAAACATTGAAAGTAAAGTTGTTTCAATTACATCATCAAAATGATGACCTAAAGCTATTTTATTACAACCAATCTCTTTAGCTTTATTATATAAAAATCCTCTTCGCATTCTAGCACACATATAACAAGGACTATTAGAATCCATATTAGTAACAACCTCAAAGATATCACTTTGAAACATTTCAATAGGAATATTTAAAATCTTAGCATTTTCTAAAATAAGTTCTCGGTTATAATCACTATAACCTGGATCCATTACTACATAACGAGCTTTAAATTTAACTTTTCCATGTCTTTCTAATTCTTGCATACATTTAGCAAGTAAAAATGAATCCTTACCTCCACTTATACAAACCATAATATTATCGTTTTCTTTTATAAGTTCATATTCTGAAATAGCTTTAACAAATTTACTCCATATTTCTTTTCTATATTTTGTAATTATACTTCTTTCAATTTCTTTATACTTTTCCATTTTTAACTCCTTTATCTTTTCATCTAACTTTTAATTACTAAGACAATCTAAACAAGATATAATTATACTATAATTTTTAAAATTTGTCACAATTTAACTATATTTTAATTAAAAAAAATTAGCTTTTCAGCTAACTTTCTTTTAATTATTTTATCTTAAGTTCATTAAAAAATTTTTCTAATTTTTTTAAGTTACGATTAAATATAATACACTCAACTATATCCATTATTGCAAATACAATCAAAATATAACCAATTGTTGCCACTACTAATCCTTTAGTCATTATTATAAAAGAACCACAAACAATCATTAAAATAGATAAGAACAAACTAATAGTCCCAGCTGTTTTGTCTACATACATAATCTTTGTTGCCAAAGTTATATTGATTATACTTTGATAAATTACAAATATTCCTATTAAAATTCTAAATATACTTTGAACCTCACTTTTAAATATAATACAAATAATTCCTAAAATAATATTTAATATTCCCATAGAAAGATCATAATTAAAAATATTATATTTACCTTGAAACTTTATATAATAAAAGATTTTTAATATACCATTTATAATTATTCCTATTCCTAAGAAATAAGAAATAATATCTAAAACATTATTTGAGAATATTATCATAATTATTCCTAAAATAATAGTTACACAACTTATAAATATTGATTCATAACTGTTTTCTTTTAATTTTTTTTCAATTGATTTCATAAACTTTCCTCACTTTCTTATTTAAATTAATGTACACTTTTCTAATTTCTATATTTCTTTTTTAAAAATATTCCTATTATAAATATTATAATACTAGGACCTATGAATTCTACCCCTCTTTCTATAATACAAGCATAAAAAGGTACAGAATTATTAAAAGTATCGTAATTAGAATAATCTATTAATATTATAATTACAAAACAAATTATTAAGACTATTGATAAAATATATAAAAATTTATATACATTTTTCATTATACCTCCTTTTACTTGATAAAGATATTATACCACTTAATTAAATTTTTATAAATAGTTTTTTTATAAATAAAGATTTATTTTAAAGTAAATTTTTTCTTAAAATTATTCCAATTGCCATATTTATCATAAACCATATTACACATCTTAATATAAACTTCATTTGTTAATATACAATCATTTAAAGCTCTATGTTTATCTCTTTCAATAATTTTATAATATTTTATTAAATTATCTAACTTGTGATTATCAAGTTCAGGTAATAACTTTCTTGATATTCGAAGAGTATCTATGAAGTCATTGCTTAAATTTTCCCCCAATACTAAATCAAAATTATCATATAAAAAGTTAATATCAAAATTAACATTATGTCCAACAATTATATCATCTTTTAAAAATTCTTTAAATTTTTTTAAAACCTCTTCTAACTCTTCTGCATCTTTTGCCATATCATCTGTTATCCCAGTTAAATTACTAATAAAACTTGGAATAGTTTCATGAGGATTTATTAATTCAGAAAATTCCTCGACAATTTTTTTATTTCTTACTTTCAATGCACTTATTTCTAATATTTTATTAAATTTCCAATTCAAACCAGTTGTTTCAATATCAATAACCGTATAATTATCTAAGTCTTCAATAAGACTTTTACCTTTTCTAATTCTAATATTATACATAAACTTCCCTATTCTATAAATTATTTTTCAAATACTTAAGAAATTCTGCTATTCTTTTTTCGTTTCCCATTCCTGATAAATGAAAGTATTTTGTATTTTTTAATTCAGGTGGCATACAATTTTTACCAGAATAATGATTTTTTGAACTATGAATATTATCAAGACCTACCCCTCTACCTAATTTATGAGCACTATAATAGCTAGCATCTTGTAAAAATGGAGGAATTGGAACATTGGCTGTTCTTTCAACATCTTTCATAGCATATCTAATTCCATAAATGGTATCTGATTTAGGAGAACAACAAACATAAAGGGCTGCATGGGCTAGTATTAAAGCAGCTTCAGGCATTCCTATTCTTTCAATTGCTAACATAGCATTAGTTGCAACTACTAAAGCCTGTGAATTAGCAAGGCCTATATCTTCAGATGCACAAATACATATTCTTCTTGCAATATATTTTATATCTTCTCCAGCAACTAACATTCTTGCTAAATAATATAATGTTGCATCTGGTTCTGTATGTTTCATTGATTCAATAAAAGCTGAAATAGCATCATAATGATTATCACCATTATCATCATATCTAATAGCTTTCTTTTGAATACATTCTTCAGCAACATCTAAAGTAATATTTATAAATCCTTTATTATCTTTATCAGTTGTTAAAGCTGCAATTTCTAAAGCATTTAAAACAGCTCTTGCATCACCAGCAGCCATATCACTTAAAAATTCTTTAGCTTCCTCTGTAATTTTTATTTTTTCATTACCTAATCCATTTTCTTTATTTTCTAAAGTTCTATCAATTAATTTTATTAAATCATTTTGCATTAAAGGTTTAAGTTCAAATATCCTACATCTAGATAATAAAGCTCCATTTACTTCAAAAAATGGATTTTCTGTAGTTGCTCCTATTAAAGTAACCGTTCCATCTTCAACAAAAGGAAGTAAATAGTCTTGTTGAGTTTTATTAAACCGATGAATTTCATCAATAAAAAGAATCGTTTTCTTTTGAAAAGCTCCATAATTAAACTTAGCTTCTTCAATAACCTTTTCAGCATCTTTAATTCCAGCATTAGTAGCATTTAATTGTCTAAAATTAGAATTCGTACTACCTGCAATCACTTTAGCAATTGTAGTTTTACCAACTCCAGGCGGACCATAAAGAATAATTGATTCAATTCGATCAGCCTTAATAGCTCTATAAAGTAATTTATCCTTACCAATTATATGTTCTTGCCCAACTATTTCATCAATTGTTCTAGGTCTCATCCTAGCAGCAAGTGGTATCTCTTTACTTTTTCTATTATTACTCATAGCCTCAAATAGATCATCCATCTTTATCACCTACTTTTTAAACTTTTATTTCTATCAAAAGTATAACTAATCTTTAAATTCATTTAACAATTTATCTAAATCTTCCTTACTAATATCAAAGTTAAATATAACATATTCTAATAATATTAATTTTTCAGTAAGACCTAAATCACTTAATTCCCTATTTTTTATATAATTATCATATTTTTCTTTAAGATTTAATTCAATAAGATTATTATCTTCTAAATATTTTTTTATTTCAAAAATATTCTTATTTCTTAAATCATCTTGCAAATTTAACTTTAAAATATCTAAATACTCTTTCAAATAAATATCCTTATAAATTGGATACATATTATTAAAATATAATTCAACATCATTTTCTTTACAGAAATCTATTAAAATTTTCATTAAAGTTTTACTAACATCTTCATGTTTATAACCATATATTCCAGTTCCTAAACTACAAAGTAATACTTTTTTATATTTTCTTAATTTTATTTCCTCAAGTAAATTAATATAACAATCCATTAAAGATTTAATAGGTTCCCTTTCTTCATAATATTTAGGAGAAAGTACATGAATAATATCATTTTTTAAATTAAATCCGCAAGTTACTCGAACATCTCCAGTCTTCATATTTTCTTTATAATTATTTTTACAATATTCTAAAAGTTTAGGACCACAAGCCTTATAAATAACTCCACAAATGCCACTACCATCTATCATATATTCATTAGCAGCATTAACAATTGCTGAAACACTAGAAGCATTGTCAAGATATTCTCCACAAGTTAAAATTAATTTTCCCATCCATTTCTCCTATTCAAATTCAATTGTACTAATTGCATCATATAATTCAGAATCTTGATATTCATTACTAGTTATAATCATATATTCATAATTACCATGTTCAATCCTTACTATTTTAATCGTTTCAGTTTCTAATATATAACCTTTATAATCACCATTTATAACTGTAACTTTCTTATAATTTGGAAAAGCTAAATTTAAAGAAAGGATTAAAGCATAATCTCTTCTAATAGTATTAATACTTTTAAAAATACTTGTTTTGAAAGTATAATTATTAATTAAATATTCATATAACTTAAAATTAGTATTAATATTATTTTTATCAAAATCTTTCTTTAAGTTATACCAAAAGCCAGTAATACTACTTTCTTTTTCTACAAAAATTACCATACTATTTAACTCATTTATAGAAAAGTAAACAGGAATAGACGTATTTTTTAATTCATAAGCCTGCTCTTTTTCGTTTACAACTGAAAAGTCATTTCTAATTTTTAAACCTCTAAACTCTACATAATCTGTTACTTGTTCCTTACTTTTATTAATCGTAATAGTTTCTTTATTATTAAAAGCACTCTTCACATCTTCGATATATGGATAATCATTTTCTTTAGGAAAATTTACTACTAAAAATATTTTAATTCCTAAATAAATTAAAAATAGTAAACCTAAAATAATTAAAATGATTCTTAAACTTTTTTTCATATCCTACCTCTGCTCAAAGTATAACAAAAAAATAGGTACTTGTAAATACCTATTAACTACAAATGCCACCTTGCTTTAGAATTTTCTTTTTAGCTAAATTAAGAGAATCCATCGCTTCTTTATATGAATAACCAGCACTAAATTCTAACTCATAAATCACACTATTATCTGATATATCAGTTTCTTTAACATATATTTTCCATAGATAATCGTAATTTTCATAAGGCTCAAACTTCTCTGTTTCTTGATTGTATTTTTTAACGATTCCTGGAGATATCATCAAATTATATTTTCTATTATTTAACTTACATTCAATTCCTTCTTGATTATTCTTAGTAAAATCTCTTAACGTAAAAAAGTAAATCCCAACACCAAGTAATAAAGCTAAAACAATAATATAAATACCTAAGAATAACTTATTTTGTCTTTTAACAATTTTTTCAGTTTTTGATACTTTATCAATTATAATATCATTAGTATCAATTCCCAATAATTCATCAGCACTTACTTTAAATATTTTTGATAACATCACAACTTGTTCTGAGGTTGGAGTAGTATCTCCCAACTCCCAATTAGATATAGTCTGTCTTGAAACATCTAGAAGTTCTGCAAGTTCTTCTTGAGATAACTTTGATTCTTTTCTCTTAATCTGAATATTTTTTCCTAACATTTTTTCTCCTTTCAAAACTATTCTATATCTAATTAATATACTTTTCTAGCAAATATCTTTGGAATTCTTGCTAACTTTTTTAACAATTATTATTTTTTTATAGTTTCTTCTGATTCAAGATTAATTCCTAAATTTTTGACTTTTTCTTTATAATATTCATATATATCTCTAGCTTTATTAAAATAAATCGTTTTTTCCTCAAATGATAAAAGTTTAACTAATATTACTATATTATCCCCAAGCTTCATTATATAATCGCTATTTAAATTAGTATTTTCTAATTTATTACACTCATTTTTAAAATAAAGAATTAATTTATCTAAAAAATTATTAATTACCGTCTCACTGAAAATATCATTATAATCAGCATGAGGAA
>CANRCN010000023.1 GCA_947629135.1 uncultured Bacilli bacterium
TATTGGCTTTATTTGATAATAAACTGGAATAGCTTGATTAATAACGTTTAAAGTTTTTTGAGTATTAGTTAAAATTGAACTCCATTTAATATTTCTTATTGAATTAAGTAAACTAGGTCTTGTAGCTCTAATAGCCGAAGTCCCTAAAGCTCCTCTTCCAAGATTTGCTGCTTGCATTCCGCCTATACTATTAAATCCCATCGGATAAGGATAAAAATTATAAGGATTATTATACATAGTTTACACCTCAAAACATTATATGTTTTTTCTGAAAAAATGTTTATTATTTAAAAAAAATAGTGTATAATATCTCTATGGATGTGATTTTTATGGTTAATATTTTGTTCTATGTATGCGATAATGCTGGCTTTTTAAAAGCAATGTCTTTAATAAAAACAGCTTTGGAAATTATTAAATTTGCGATACCTATAGCTCTTATTGTTTGGATAGCAATAGATTTGTTTAAAACTATGGTTAATCCTGATAGTAAAGATGAATTAAAGAAAATTGGAATTAAAGCTTTTGCTGCTATTATTGTTTTTTTAATTCCAACCATTGTTCAAGGTGTTTTAGGAATATTTGATAATGTTACTGGAAACACAGATTATAAAGTAAGTAATTGTTTTAGTAATGCAAATAGCGACTGTCTTAAAAAAATAGATTCTTATTTAAATTGTGATGAATTTAAAGATGATGCAACTAAAGCTGCTTGTCATGAATATCGTACATGTAATAATTATAAATTAGATAGTAGTTGTAATGTAAGTACAGAGATTAATGATAATAATTGTAGTGAAATTAATAATGCTAATGGAAGTTACAATTATTATAAATAAAGGTTATTATGGATGGAATAATATTAATTAATAAGGAAAAAGGAATAACAAGTAGGGATGTAGTTAATAAAATATCTAAGAAACTTGGAATAAAAAAAGTTGGGCATGCTGGAACTCTTGATCCTATTGCAACAGGTTTGCTAGTAATTGGAGTAGGAAAAGGGACTAAAATAATGGAATTGCTTACAATGGATACAAAAGAATATATAGCAACTGTAAAATTAGGAATAAAAACAGATACTTTAGATATAACAGGAGATATATTAGAAGAAAATTATAATTTTGATTTAGATAAAGAAAAATTAGAGAGAACTTTAAACTCATTTAAGAAAAAATATATGCAAACAGTACCTCTTTTTAGTGCTGTTAAAATCAATGGAAAAAAATTATATCAATATGGAAGAAGTAATAAAGAAGTGGATTTACCAAAAAGAGAAGTAGAGATATTTGATATTGAGCTTTTGGATTATCATAAAAATCAAGAATTTACTTTTAAAACATTGGTTAGTAAAGGTACTTACATTCGAAGTTTAATTAGAGATATTGGAGAATGTTTAAATATAAATATGACAATGCAAGACTTAAAAAGAACTAAAAGTGGTAAATTTAAAATAGAAGATGCAACATTAGTTGATGAAAATTATAAAAATATAAAAATAAAAGATGCATTAGATATAAAAAAAATAAAAATAGATAATCCTGGTTTATTAAAAAAAATAATAAATGGTAATTCTATTGAGTTAAAAAATGAAAATTCCAATTATATTTTATTATTAGATTCTAATGAAAAGGAATTAGCAATTTACAAAAAAGTAAAATTTAATGAATTTAATGCATTTAAGGTATTTTAATTTTGTTTTAATTATGTTATAATTGATTTGTAAATAATATATGGAGGAATAAATTATGTATACTAATTATAATAGCCAAAATGCCAAAAAAGAAATAGAAAAAGATCCCAATATTTATGTAACTGAAAAAATTATGAAACCATCGGATAAATTATTTTCTTTACTATGGAAAATATTATTAATTGTAATACTTTTGATTGTTATTTTTTTAGGATTAATAAAATTTGGAATTATTTCTTTAAATTCTGAAATAGCACCTGAGGCAGTATTGTTAAATCAAAATGAAATAGGTATAAAGAAAGGAATGGGGTATCAGTTTGTTTATACTGTTTTACCAGATAATTCAACTAATAAACAAGTTGTTTTTGAAAGTAGTGATCCTAGTGTTGTAAGAGTAAATGAGACAACAGGATATGTTGAAGCTTTAAAATATGGTTCAGCAACGATTACTGTAAAAACATTAATAAATGAAAAAATAAATGAATGTCAAGTTAAAGTTTCTGATAAAAGTGTTAATATTAGTGGAGTTAATATTAATGAAAAAAGAATTAGTTTAGCAGTAGGATATTCTAGTACATTATCTTATAAAGTAACACCATCTAATGCTACTGATATTGGTTTAGTATTTACGACTAGTGATAAAAGTGTAGCAACTGTCAATTCTAAAGGTAAGGTAACTGGTATTAAACCAGGTACAGCAATTATAACAGTATCAGCAGCTAATGGAACAATTAAAGACAGTGCTTATGTAACAGTATATCAACGAGGAGCATCAACAGTTGTTAATGGAGAAAGTATAAAAACCGAAACTTATCCAGCTTCAGTTAATATTAAAGAAGAAAGTATGAATTTAAAAGTTGGTAGTACTAATCAGCTAACTTTAACAGTATCGCCAAGTACTGCTAGTAACAAAGTTACGTGGACAAGTAGTAATTCAAGAGTTGCAAGTGTTAACCAAAAGGGATTAGTAACTGCAACAGGTGTTGGAACTACAACAATTGTTGCTAAGACAATTAATGGTAAAACTGATGTATGTACTATTAAAGTAGGAGATTATTCAGTAAAATTAAAAAATGTTGATATTACAACTAATTATTCGCTTTTGCCAGTTGGAATCACTAAACAATTATTTGTTGCTTTCATTCCAAGCAATGCTTCTAATAAATCTATTACTTGGAGCAGTAGCAATCCAAGTGTTGCAACAGTAGATTCAAGTGGAAATATTAAAACTTTAAAAGCAGGAACTGTAACTATAACAGCTCAAGCAGTCGATGGAGGATTTAAAGATACAGCAACAATAGAAGTAGTTGACAATGAACAAAAAATACAAGAAACAGGAATAAGCTTTAAAGATAGTACTTATTCAGTAGGAATTAATTCAACTTTGACATTAATTCCAACCATTACACCATCTAATGCAACATATAAGACAGTTGATTTTACAAGTGATAATCCAAGTGTAGCAACTGTTGATAATAATGGAGTAGTTAGAGGTGTTGGAGTAGGAAAAGCTGTAATTACAGCAACTACTAGAAAAAATAAAAAACAAACTTCAGTTACTGTTAATGTATCAAAGATCCCATCAACAGGAGTAACTGCTAATATAGCATCAATAACTATGCCATTAAAAGAAACATTTACTATAACATCGGTAGTAATGCCAGATAATGCAAGTGATAAAACAGTAACTTATAAGAGTAAAAATACTAAAGTCGTAACGGTAGATTCAAAAGGTGTAATCAAGGCTGTTGGAACTGGATCTACAAATATTACTGTAACTCCTAATGGAGGAGGAACTTCAACGACTATTAAAGTTAAAGTAAATAAGAGTGGAGATCTTGTAGCTGAATTTGTTTCATATGCTTATCCATTCACACCATGTTGTTCACAGCCAAGTGCTAAATAAGTAGACAGTTAATCTGTCTATTTTTTTATTTTATAAGTAAAAAATAGTAAAAAAATTAGATTTAAGATTGTCAAATTGATTAGTTTGTGGTATCATTTTATTATACGGAGGTATTTATGAAAAAAAGAGATAATAATAAATATAAAAATATCGAATTTAATAGTAATACCAATTCTGTAGAATATGAAGAGGAAGAAACTGAGAGAAAAGGGCCTCCGTTTATTTTATTGTTTCTTTTTACAGCATTTTCGATTCTTTTTGTTTTAGGATTTTCATTTTCAACTATAAAATTTTTACAAGATAATGAAACTATTAATTCCTTGATATCTAAAATAACAGGGGATAAAGATGAAGATACTAAAGATAATTATGTAATTACTTATTCTGAAACAGTTGGTGGTGCAGGGAAAAATGGAATTTATTTAGTTAATCAATTTCCAACTCCTGATTCAGAGGGTAAAAAGTTTACAGGTAGTAATTATGTATATAATTTTAGTTTAATAATTGGTTCTAAGACAGTTGGAGCATATTATGAATTTACAGCTGTACCTAATGCTACTAATACTCTTAATCCATCATATGTTAAACTATATTTACAAAAAAATGGATCAGATGTTAAAGACTCATATAAAAATAATGGAAAGATAAAAGTTTTCACGGATTATAATGAAAGTAAATATAAAGAAGAGACCGAAGGGGTTGTTATTTATAGCGGTAAGATTACGGAAGATGATGCTAAAAGGGGTAGGATCGATTTTGTGATGCGAATGTGGATTTCAGAGGATGTTCGTGTGGATGAGGAGTTCAATAATAAAACCTTTGGTGTAAGAGTTAATACATATGCTTCTTTTACTAAAGGGTGATAAGAATGGAAAATGATATTAAAGTTGAAACAACTTGGCAAAAAATCAAATGGTGGCTTAATTTTATAACAACTATCATTATGAATTCTATTATTATAATTTTGATATTGGTAGGTATCTTGTTGGCTTTGTATTTAGTTGATTTAAAAATAAATGATGCTAAAGGTGTAACCAAACCTCCTTTATATGGTGCTTATGTAATTGTGAGTCCTAGTATGGAACCAGTCATTCATGTTCAAGATGCTATAGTGATTCATCGTGAAGAAGAGATTAAAATTGGAGATGTTTGTACATATTTATCAAAAGATCCAAGATGGTATGGAATAAAAATTACTCACAGAATAATAGGAACAGATGTTGATGAAAATGGTAAAAAAGTTTATATTTTTAAAGGAGATGCTAATAACGTTCAAGATGCTTTACCTGTCTATGAAAATCAAATCTTTGGTAAGGTTATTATGAGAATTCCTAAAATTGGTTTTCTTCAATATTTCTTATCACAGGCTTATGGTTGGATAATAGCTATTGTAGTTCCTTGTGTTGGACTTATAACTTTTGATGCAATAAAGATAGTTAAAACATCAAATATAAAAAAGAGAATAAAAAGAGGTGCTAAAGATGAAGAATAAGATATTACTTTGGTGTGGTTCTTTAATGTTAATAATATTTTTAGCTTTTGGTACATATTACTGGTATTTGTATTTTTTGAAATTAAATAATAATTCTTCATCTACAACAACAACTACTCAAAATGCAGGTGGTATAACTCTTATTGATAATGGAAATAATGTCTATGATACAGATGCAACTAATACAGATGGTGATAATTTAGAAGATATTGAACCTTATGTATTTAATGTAAAAAATGATAATAACAAAAATGGTGTGTATACTTTGTATATAGAAGATGTTCCAGCTAATGCTATTAAAGATGGATGTACAGAAGAAACATTACTTAATAGAAATCAGTTAAGATACCAATTGATTTTAAATGAACAAATTATAAAAGATGATGATTTAGAGAATATAAAAGACAATATTTTGGATTCAAGAACTATAACAGCTAATACAGTTAATCATTATAAATTAAAAGTCTATATTAAAGATACAGATGATAATTGGAGCAATAAGCATTATCATTACAAAGTATCAATTAAAAAGAATAGATAGGAGATAGAGATGAGAAAATTTTTTGAAGAATATTTAAAACTATTTGCATATGCAACTCTTGGTTTAGCTTTTATAATAGGTAGTTTCTATTTATTAATAAATGTATATCATGCAAAAGAAATAGATAAAAAATATTATATAAGCGATACTGAAAGTACTTATACAAGTTATAAGTCTAAATTAGAAAAAATAAAAATTAATTTAAATACTTATAATAAAAATAAAAATAAAAATTCTGATTATTTGGGAATATACACAAGACTTTCTACTTGTAGTAACCTTTTAGAAAGCGATGGAACTTTAGCTAAGATGGAAACTAATAAATATTATGATTCATATGATGTTTATAAGTTAGGTCAGAAATTTGAGGGTTCACTTTTAAATTCTTGTTGGGTTGTTCAATTGAGTTATTTAACAACTGATGCTGGACCAGAAGCTTTCAAAGAAATTATTCCTTTTGTTTCTCGTGAAGTTGATGCTATTAATGATAAAGTAGAATTTGCTTTGGAAGAGTTAGAGAATAATGGAAGTTACTTTTATTCAACTGGTATTACAAGTTCAACAATAAGAAATTATTTAAGAGCAGATTATATGGCTATTGCAAAATCTTATAATGATTTCGCAGATGTAGTTTTAGAATTATCTAAGATAATTAACAAAGAAGAAACTAAAACAGAAATTCCTAATAATACAACAACACCAACTACTACAACAACAGAAACTAAGGACAAAAATCCTGAAAATGCTAAACCTATAGATCCTAATCAAGATTCTATTATAAGTGGAGGTGAAAGCGATGATAAAAATATTCAATAAATTCTTTTATTATACTAAAAATATACTTTTACCAATTTTAATGTTAGGAACAGTTTATGTTGTTTTAATGATGTTTCAAAGACTTGGAAAAGATCCTTTTGGAAATAATTTCATTGAATTTATAGAAGTAATAATTCCTTATATATTATTAATAATTTTATTACTTGTTAATACTTTTTTAAAACAAAATGAAGTTAGAAATTCATTCTTTTACAACGTAACATCTTTCTTGGCTATTGTAACTATTTTTGTGTTTTGCTACAGAGCTTTCTTTGATAAAAACTTAATTCTTTGGCATAAATTAAAATATGATATAGATTTTAATTATTTTACTGATCAAATAGCTCCTATGAAAACAATGTTATATTTATTATCAGCAGCTAATATTATGTTAATGATTAAAGGTCGTCTAAAAGAAGATAAAGATGTAGAAATTACTAATGATAATATAAAAATGAAAACTAAAGAAGAGAATATTGAAGGTGAAAAAGAAATAAATGAAGAGGATAATTTCAAGGTAGAAAATGATTTTGAAGATAAAATTAAAGAAGAAGATAGTTTCAAATTAGAAGATGACTTTGATATTGAAGAAGAAGAAAATTTAAAAAACAATTTTATTACAGAAACTACTGATGATGATTATAGTTATTTTGATGATAATAGCTTGGAAGCAACTAAAAGATATACTTTTGGATTAGATGAATATAATCAAACTGATAGTAGTGATAGTGAAAATCAAACTTATAGTACAGATGATAATAAAAATAACAATACAAATAAAAATTATCATAATAATAACAAGAATAAAAAAAATAATTACTATAAGAATAACAAAAATAATAATTATCATAAAAAAAATAATAACTATAAGCAAAATAAAAATAATCAAAATAATAATAACAATAAAAATAACGGTAATCAAAATAATAACAATGATGTTCCTAAACCTAAAAAAACTTTTGATTTTTATGAATAATAAAAAGAAAATAAAACATAATGTCTATGGTGATATTATGTTTTATTATATTGTAGAAGTAATAACTAGTTTATTTATATTATTAACAATATTTACTATCTTTAATAAAAAAGAAATAAGTATTTTAGAAATAATAATTTTGTTATTTGTTTTTAATATATCTATGTTTACAATTTATTTTAATTTAAATATTATTTATTTGCTTATATTATCTTTAATCATAATAATAATTTATTATTTATATACAATATTAATTAGATCGGATTTAAATAAAGTGATTTTAGATGATAATATATTTATAAGTAGAGGAATTATTAATTTTAATGCTTTAATAAAGAATAAATATTCATATGAAAGATTATTATATAGATTAAGAAAACAAGGAATTAATAATCCTTCTCAAGTTGATTATTGTATTAAAAATGGTAGCGATTTAATTATATTTAAAAAGAATTCTATAACTAATTATCCTATTAGTATAATAATAGATGGAAAAATAATTAAAGATAATTTATTTAGTATTAATAAAACTTTAGAATGGTTAGATAAAAAAATAAATTCTAATAACTTGGAATTGAAAAATATTAATTATGCATATTTTAAAAATAAAGATCTTTATTTTATTACTAATTAGTTTTATGAACAAAGTGATTTAAAAGCCTTGAAAAAAGGATTTTTATGTGGTATTATGTAGCAGGTGAGTGAAATGGGTGACATAGTAGTTGATACTTTAATAGATTTGATTAAAATAGTACCTTTTTTGTTCTTAGCTTTTGTTATAATGGAATACATAGAACATAAAGTTAAAAGAAAGAGTGATGTTTTAAAAAGTCAAAAATTTGGACCATTAATTGGAAGCATCTTAGGAGTGATACCACAATGTGGTTTTTCAGTTTTAGGAACTAATTTATTTTCTAGTCGTGTAATTACTATGGGAACTTTAATTGCTATTTATTTATCAACAAGTGATGAAATGTTACCAGTTTTAATTACAGGAGGAGCTAGTTTAAAAACAATTATATTTGTTTTAATGACCAAAGTATTTGTTGGTATAATATGTGGTTATATAATAGATTTAATATATCATAATAAGAAAAAAGAAAATTTTGATATATGTTGTGATGATGATTGTCATTGTGAAGATGGAATTATTAAATCTAGTTTAATACATACTTTAAAAATAAGTTTCTTTATTTTAATAACAACATTCATTTTAAATACATTGATATATTATTTAGGTGAAGATAAAATAGCTAGTATTTTGCAAACTAAGAATATATTTGGACCATTTTTAGCAAGTTTGGTTGGATTAATTCCTAACTGTGCAGCTAGTGTTATTATAACTGAGTTATATTTAAGTCATATTATTACATGTGGTATGCTAATTGGAGGTTTATTAACTGGAGCTGGAATTGGATTATTAGTTTTATTTAAGGTTAATAAGAATAAAAAAGAAAATTTTACGGTTTTAATTTGCTTATATTTAATAGGGAGTATAGTTGGATTATTAATAGACTTATTAGGAATTAGTTTTTAAAAAAGTAACTTTTGGTTATTTTTTTTATTTATAGTAGTTAAATTAAGGAATAAATGTAATTATATGATGCTAAAAATAGGCATATAATAAGGTGAATAAAATACTATGTTAATAATTTTAAAAAAATACTTGATTTTTGTTTTATTTTGTTGTATAATATGAGACGTCAAATTATTAAAGGGGGAATTAATATGAAAAATATGAGAAAAATAATTTTGATGCTATTTGTTTTTGTTAGCATGATTGCTAGCGTTAACTTTTTAGATGTTACTGCTAAAACAGCACCTAAGAATCTTACTATGAAGTCTAAATCTAAATTGTATTATTTTACTAACGGAACTAATTATATTAGTGGATATCACTTCTATCGTAAGCAATTTACAAATGGAACTTATGGATATTGTGTTAGTAATATAAACACTAAGGTTCCAGCAGGATTAAAAATGACTTCTAAAGGGGCTATTAAAGATAAAGGATTAGATTACATTATCAAAAATGGATGGCCTAATAAGACATTTACTGGAAATGCTAAAAAGGATTATTATATTACTCAATCTGCAATATGGGAATATTTTGATCAAACAAAAGGTAGTCATAACTGGAATACATCTTTTACAGCTAAATCAACAGGTATGAAAGCTCATGTTTACAATTTAGTTACAGCTGCAAAAGTTGCTAAAAATTCAGATAATGAAGTTAACCCAACACTTAAGGTTAATGTTTCTAATACAATAATGAATTTAAATAGTGATAAAACCTACTTTGTATCAGGAGAGATTGGAGTTACTTTAGTTAGTACTAAGGGAACTTATACAGTTAGTCTTGAAAGTGCACCAGCAGGAACTATTTTAAAGAATACTAACGGAGAAATTAAAACCGAATTTAATGATGGAGAAAAATTTGTTGTTTATGTTCCAGCTTCTAGTATTCAAAATGGAGAAAAAGGAAGTGTTACATTTAAAATTCATGCAACAGGTGTAACTTATGTAACATATTCATATTCAAGTGGTAAGAGTGGATATCAAAAGATTGCTCCTACTGAGACATATGAAGAATTAACAGATCTTGTAAGTGCTCCACTTACATTAGAATTTAGTAAAGATAAAATAGTTACTAAAGTTAGAATTAGTAAACAAGATATAGCAACTAAGAAAGAATTACCAGGAGCAATGCTTTCTATAAAAGATTCAAATGGTAAGGTTGTTGAACAATGGATGTCAACTAATGAACCTCATTATATTGAAGGTTTAACACCTGGAAAGTATACTTTAGGTGAAGCTATTGCACCAGCAGGATATGTTTTAAGTTATGAACAAATACCATTTACTGTTCGTGATGATGGAACTGTTACAACTGTTATCATGTATAATGCTAAAGAAAACGTTACTAAAGTTAAAATTAGTAAACAAGATATTTCAAGTAAAGAAGAATTACCAGGAGCAACTTTAGAGATTAAAGATTCAAATGGTAAAGTTGTTGAAAAATGGGTTTCTACTAATGAACCTCATTATGTTGAAGGTTTACCTGCTGGAGAATATACATTAACTGAAACACAAGCACCAGATGGTTATGTTTTAAGTAAAGAATCAGTTAAATTTACAGTTAAAGGTAACGGAAGTGTAACTAATGTTACAATGTACAATGCTAAACAAAAAGTTACTAAAGTTAAAATAAGTAAACAAGATATTACAAGTAAAGAAGAATTGCCAGGAGCAACTTTAGAGCTTAGAGATAAAAATGGTAAATTAGTTGAGAAATGGGTTTCAAGTAATGAACCTCATTACATTGAAGGTTTAGCTAAAGGAACTTATTACTTAACTGAAACAATTGCACCTAGTGGATATATATTAAGTACTGAAACTATTGAATTTGAAATCAAGAGTGATGGTAGTGTTACAAGTGTTGTAATGTATAATGCAAAAGAAACAAAGGTAACTAAAGTTAAAGTAAGTAAACAAGATATTACAAATAATAAAGAAGTAGAAGGGGCTACTCTAGTAATTAAAAATAGTGAAGGAAAAGTAGTGGATGAATGGGTTTCAACTACTGAACCTCATTACATTGAAGGATTAAATCCAGGAAAATATACATTAACTGAAACAATTGCACCAAAAGGATATACATTAAGTAAGGAAACAATTACTTTTACAGTTAAAGATGATGGAAGTATGACTAGTGTTGTTATGTACAATACTCCTCAGACAGAAGTTCCTATAACTGACATGAATGTAAGCCCTATGACTATGGTTATAGCTAGTTTCTTAATAGCTTTAGGAACAGGGGTAGTTATATATTATGTCAAATTCGCAAAATAAAAAAATATTAGTAATTTTTCTAGGTGTTAGCTTAATAGTAAGTGGCTTCATAATTATGATAAGTAATTATTTAAATGAAAAAGTAGATAATGCTTATACATATATGAATAGTCTATTACTTGAAAGTGAAAATGAAGAAATAATTGAAATGCCAGAAGAAGTAGACAACTTAGAGGAAGCTACTTCTTCTTTTCAAGAAGAAAAGAAAGAAGAATATGTTGATCCTTATTTAAGCTATTATATAGGAAATATTGAAATACCTAAAATTAATTTAAATAGAGGTTTTGTTTCAATGGATTCTATATATAATGATGTTGATAGAAATATAGAAATAGTTAAAGGATCAACTTATCCTAATGTAGATAAAGGAAACTTTATTTTAGCAGCTCATTCTGGAAATAGTTATTTATCTTATTTTCATAACTTATATAAATTAGTTAAAGGTGATATGGTTTATGTTAATTATCAAAAAAAGCGATATAGTTATAAGATAGTTAATATTTACGAACAACCTAAAACTGGAAAAATTTCAATATATAGAGATACAAATAAAAGTTGTTTAACACTTGTAACATGTACGAGAAATTCAAAAGATAAACAAACCGTATATATATTAGAACTTGAAGATATAAATGAAATTTAAAAATAAAAGGGGGGATAATAATGGTACAAGCAAGTTTATTAGAACAAATAAAAATATTTTGGAATATTTTAATAAATAATCAATCTTTGTGGCTAGTATTGGTTTTAGCACTTGGTTTAGTATTATTATTAGCAATTGGTAGTAAATTTCATAATAAAAAAATTACTAAGATATTATATGTCTGTGCTTATTTAGGAATATTTGGAGTTTTAATTGGATTTTTCCATACAGAAATATTAGAATTATATGATTATTTAGTTAATAATATATTCTTATTCTTATTCTTTCCTAATTTAGCTGTTTATGCACTTGTTTTGTTAATAGTTAATATTATTATTATTAAGTCTACATTTTCTAATTCAGATAATAAATTAATTAAAATATTTAATATAATATTCTTTATAATATTTAATATAATCTTTTATCTAATAATAGATAATGTAATAAAAAATAGTGTTAATGTTTATGAACAATTAAGTATTTATACTAATAATGATTTATTAGTTTTGATAGAACTTAGTATGAAGTTATTTGTTACTTGGATTTTGATTCTTGTAATAATTAAGGTATCTAAGAGTCTTGCTTATGGTATTACTTTAAATAAAGCTATTAAGAAAAATCCAGTTAAAGTTGAATTAGTTAATAATAAAGAATTAGAAAGTTATAATACTTTTACAAAAGTTATGGAAATAAAACCAAATTTAGATTTAGAAACTATTCCTGAAGTTCCAAATAAGTTTAACGATTATATTGAAATTGAACCAATTAAAAAGAAAAAGGTTGAGGTTTTACCTCAGAAAATAGAGCAATTAGAAGACTTTGAACCAGAAAATGATACATTATTATCTATTAATGACAACAAAATTGAAGAAAATGTATTAGTTGAGGAAGATAAAGAAGATATTAAAGAAACTTTAACAGAAGTTATTAATAAAGTTAATCCATTTGATAATATAAATATTGTTAAAGTAGAAGATACTAAAGAAGATAATATGGAAGAAGTAAAACCTATAACACTTAGTTCATATGATTCAATATTTGAAGATGTTAATAAAAAGATTGAAAATAATATGGATGTTGTTTTTGAAAAAGATAATTTAACTAATATTATGTCAGATATTGAAGAATTAAGTAATAATATAGATGATGATAATATTAATAAAGTTTATGATAAGATAATTATTAATCAAGATGAATTAACTTTAAATGATTATAATTATTTAATAAATGAACTTTTAACATTAAAAAAATAGATGAACATATTTACGTCAAGTAGACAAATAATGTTTGTCTTTTTTTTATTTTTAGGATATAATACCTATAGAAGTTATAATTAGAGGGAGGTTAAAGATTATAATTAGCGCCAGGCCTTAGGGGTTAACGAGGATTAATGTTATCGAATATTTCGGCGGATGCATTAACGGGTGGTACTCGAGAGATATATTACAAAAAATAAAATTAAAATTATAACAAAAGATATATCAACTAGAAGGAGTTATTTATGTGTGGAATTATTGGGTATAATGGCAATAAAAATGCTATTCCCATTGTTATAGATGGATTAAAAAATTTAGAATATAGAGGGTATGATTCTAGTGGAATTGCCTATTTTCATAATGAAAAAATTAAAATAATTAAAGAAAAGGGAAGGATATCAGAACTTGAAAAAATATTAGATGATGATACTCCAAATCTTTGTATTGGACATACAAGATGGGCAACTCATGGTAAACCAAGCAAAGTTAATTCCCATCCACATAAAAGTGGAGAGATTACAATTGTTCATAATGGAATAATTGAAAACTATGCTTCATTAAAAGAAGATTTAATTAAAGAAGGATATACTTTTTTAAGTGAAACTGATACTGAAGTTGCAGCAGCTATGATTGATTACTTATATAGTAAAGATAATGATAAATTAAAAGTTTTAGAAAAGCTAGAAGATATTTTAAGAGGAAGCTATGCTCTATTAATTTTATTTAGGGACGATCCTGATAATATATATGCTTTAAGAAAAGGAAGTCCTTTGATTGTTGCTAAAAGTAAAACAGGTAATTTAGTTGCTTCTGATATTCCAGCTATATTAGATTATACAAAAGATTATTATTTACTTGATGAAAATGATATAGCAATAATTGGTAAAAATGATATTAAGTTTTTTAAAGATGGAAAAGAAATCACTAAAAATTTATTAACGTTTGAATTTGATATTTCTAGTGCTAAAAAAGATGGCTATAAACATTATATGTTAAAAGAAATTTATGAACAGCCTAAAGTAATTAGAAATTATTTAGATCATTATTTAAATAATATGGATTTAATTCCTGATTTATCAGTTTATGAGAAAGTTCATATTGTTGCTTGTGGTAGTGCTTATCATGCTGGATTAATAGGAAATTATTTATTTGAAGAATATGGAGATATGGAAGTTACTTGTTATGTTGCTTCAGAATATCGATATAAAAAGAATTTTATTAATGATAAAACTTTAGTTATTTTAATATCTCAATCTGGGGAAACAGCTGATACGATTGCTTCTTTAAGACTTGCTAAGGAAAAAGGAGCTAAGACTTTAGGAATTGTAAATGTTGTTGGGTCAACTATTGCTAGAGAATCTGATCAAGTAATCTATATTAATGCTGGGTGTGAAATTGCAGTTGCAACTACTAAAGCTTATACTTTACAAGTTTTAACTTTGAGTTTGTGTGCTTATAAACTAGGAATTATAAAAGGTAAAATCGATAAAAATCGAGAATTAGAACTTAAAAAAAGTTATTATAACTTATCAAAAGAAATAGAAGAAGTTCTAAATTTTGATTATAAAAAATATGCTAAAAGAATAGCTAAAAGCAAGAATGCTTTCTTTATAGGAAGATTAATTGATTATTACATCTGTGAAGAGGGTTCTTTAAAATTAAAAGAAATATCTTATATTCATTCAGAGACTTATCCAGCTGGTGAACTTAAACATGGAACTATTTCTTTAATTGAAGAGAATACTCCAGTTATTGCAGTTATAACAGATAAAAAAATTGCTGAGAAAACAATTAGTAATATCAAAGAAGTAAGAGCAAGAGGTGCATATACTTTGATCTTAAAAAATAAAGATATTGAGATATCACCTGATATATATGATGATGTGATGGAAATAGAAGAATTAAATGACTTAGTTTCATCAATTCTAACTATTGTTCCTTTACAAATGCTTGCTTATCATGTTGCTGATAGTTTAGGATATGATATAGATAAACCAAGAAATTTAGCTAAAAGTGTTACTGTTGAATAGGTGAATGATTTTCACCTTTTTTCTTTGAATTTAATTTTTATTAAAAACTAAAGTGGAATTTTGTAAAATTTCTTTACTAAATGCTCATTTTTTGATATAATGTGCATGGAAGTGGTTATACTATGGAATTAAAAGATGTTAAAGGCATTGGAAGTAAAAGTTTAGCCTTACTTAACAAATTAAATGTCATGACAATTGATGATTTAATTAATTATTATCCAGTTCGCTATGATATTTTAAAAAGAAGTGATGTTGATAATTTAGATTCTGATATGAAAATAATAATTGATGGTAAAGTTGAATCAATTCCATTGGTTATTAGAATTAAAGCAGGTCTTAATAAGATGAATTTCAGATTAGTTTCACGAGATAGAATTTTTGGAGTATCTATTTTTAATCGAGCATTTTTAAAACAACATTTAGCAATTGGAACAAGTGTAATTGTAATTGGTAAATATGATAAAGTTAAAAATATAATTACTGCTAGTGATATAAAATTAGGAAGTCTTGGTAATACACCTAAAATTGAACCAGTTTATCATTTAACAACAGGACTTACTAACAAAAATATTTCAACATTTATTAATATGGCATTACTTGGAATTGGAAAAAATATTTCAGATAGTATACCTGATTATTTAGTTGAAAAATATAATTTTCCCACTAAAAAGATGGCTTTAAATATTATTCATAATCCAAGTGATGTAGAGAAACTAAAAGAAGCTACAATTAGACTTAAATATGAAGAATTATTTGAATTTATGTTTAAGATTAACTATTTAAAAAAAGAGAATACTAAACAAGATGGATTACCAAGAAAAATATTAAAGAAAGATGTTACAAGTATTTATAAAATATTACCTTTTAAGTTAACAAATGATCAAAAAACAGTTATTGAAGAAATTAGAGAAGATTTAAACAGTGAAAAAAGGATGAATCGATTATTACAAGGTGATGTTGGTTCTGGTAAGACGATTGTTAGTATAGTTGCTATGTATATGAATCATTTAAGTGGTTATCAAAGTGCTTTGATGGTACCAACCGAGATTTTAGCAAGACAACATTATAATAATATAAAAAATTTATTAGGAGATTTAGTTAAAGTTGAATTATTAACTGGATCTACTTCTAAAAAGGATAAAACAAGAATTTATAAAGAGTTAGAGAATGGAGAAATTTCAATAGTTGTTGGAACTCATGCTTTAATTCAAAGTGATGTTGAATATCATAATCTTGGTTTGGTAGTAACTGATGAACAACATCGTTTTGGAGTTAATCAAAGAGAAAACTTAAAGAATAAAGGAATTAGTCCAGATGTTTTATATATGAGTGCAACTCCAATTCCTAGAACTTATGCTTTAACAATTTATGGGGATATGGAAGTTTCAACCATTAAAGAGATGCCTAAAGGAAGACAGGAAGTTACAACTCTTGTTAAAAGTAATAAAGAAATATCAGATGTTTTAAATTTAATGTATGAAGAATTAAAATTAGGTCATCAAATTTATGTAATTGCTCCTTTAATTGAAGAAAATGATAGTAGTAATTTAACTAGTGTTAATGAACTTAAAGAAAAGATGACTTTAGCATTTGGAAAAAAATATAGAATTGATTTGGTTCATGGAAAAATGCCTTCAAATACTAAAGATGAAATTATGAATAAATTTAGTGAGGGAGAAGTTGATATTTTAATTAGTACAACCGTTATTGAAGTTGGAATTGATGTTAAAAATGCTAGCATGATGGTTATCTTTGATGCGAATCGATTTGGTCTTTCTACTTTACATCAGTTAAGAGGAAGAGTTGGGAGAGGTAATATTAAATCAACTTGCATTTTAATATCTGATCAAGATACAAAAAGGTTAGAAATATTAAAGACAACTAGTGATGGTTTTAAATTAAGTGAAGAAGATTTTAAACTTCGTGGCTCAGGAGATTTATTTGGAACTAAACAAAGTGGAGATATGAGTTTTAGGATTGCTAACATTAGAGAAGACTATAAAATATTATTACAAGCTAATAAGGACTCTCTAGAGTTTTTAAATAAAGCTTCAATTACTAATTTGAAATTAAGAGATACTTTAATAAATAAAGTTAAACAACAATAGTGTAAAGTAAAAAAATATTTTTAAGAAATTTGCAAGATTAGCTTGACTATTTTCTAATTTTGTAATAATATTTAGATGTATGGTTAAACCATACATACACTTACGGTTTTAGTGAGTGTATATTCAACCAAAACCCCCTGAAGTTCCCTCGAGAGAGGGAACGCTTTTTGTTTT
>CANRCN010000024.1 GCA_947629135.1 uncultured Bacilli bacterium
TTATATAAGAAAGTAGCAAGACCTAATTTAATTGAACCAGTTTTCTTAGTAGAACATCCAATTGAATTATCTCCTTTGGCAAGAGCAAATGACGATGATAAGACTTTAACAGATAGATTTCAATTAGTAATAAATGGAGCTGAGATAATCAATGCTTATTCTGAATTAGTTGACCCAGTTGACCAAGAAGCAAGATTACTTCATCAAGCAGAACTTAAAGCAAATGGAGATCAAGATGCCATGATGATGGATTATGATTATATAAATGCTATGGAATATGGTATGCCTCCTATTTCTGGTTGGGGTATGGGAATTGATCGAGTACTTCAAGTATTAAATGGAGTTGAGAACATCAAAGATAATATTCTATTCCCACTTATGAGACCTGAAGATAAATAATAAAAATACAAAGAGTGTTTACAATAGCACTCTTTTTTTATGTAAAAAAACGTAAATAGTCAAAAATAAAATGTTAAAATTACAATATGTAAGTGATATAATTAAGTTAAATAAGGAGGAATATAAAAGATGCCAAAAGTTTTATTATGTAAAGAAGTAGATAGAGATTTTATTTATTATACTTATTCAGGAAAGGTTTATCGTGTGCCAAGCCAAGAATTATCAAGCATATTGAAAAAATTAGGAATAAATGATTATGAAGATGCTGTTAAGAGAGGAACTGTGAGAAGAGTTTTACCTGATGATTCTGAATTGCAAGGTCTTAGAGAGAAATTTATTCAAGAACAATTAAATGGAGATTTTATTGAAAATTTATCATCTCCTTTTGATGATGATAGTGTTTGTGAAGATTTGTTTGAGCAAGCACTTGATACATATTCTAAAAAAGGAGATTTAGAAATTAGATTTTTAAGAACAAAAAATGATTCAGAAAATATTGTTGTTAATGGACATAATGTGTTTCAAGTTGAGGGGAGAATTTTTAATTTGCTTTTAAGTAAATATCAGAATTTAGAACCTGTAGAAAAATTTTTAAATGAGTTATCTTCTAAAACTAAAAAAATACTTTTAGAACATATTAATGATTTAGAATTCTTGGAAGAATTTTGTCAAGAACTTTATTTGATAGACTTCTTGGAAAAAGATTCTAAAAAATTTCCATGTTTAAATGCTATTAATGATAGTAAAGATGAGGCTATAATAAAAAATTTTTTTGATGCTATGATTAATATAGAAAATGATCATGTTGGAAAATATGATTCAGTTGTTTATAAAATAGGAGAATATAATGCAAGAATTTATTTAAACTGTCACAATGAACAAGTTTTAGCTGAATTTTTAGAACTTTATATAGAAGAATGTTTAAAACATGGTTTAAATTATAATATGAAAGGAGTTTATCAATCTTCTAAAAGCAAAAATAATGATGCCTCCATTTTATATACTGATGTTACTGAATTAAAATTAAGAATTGAAATTATAGAAGGAATTCTTTTAAAGCATCCTGAATGGAGAGAATATTTTATGCAACCTATATATGGAGCTGATCGTTTTGGAACAGGATTTTACGGAGTTTGTCATCATCCATGCTCTTTTGTTGGAGAAGGAATGACAACCTTTAACGACTATTATAAAAATTTAATGTTGTCTGCTATTCATTGTATGCTAGCTAAAGTACTGCTTGATAATGGAATAATTAAACCTTCAGATAAGTTATATAGTGCGGCTCAAGCTTTAGCAAAATTTGATACTGATAAAATAAAAGGAAAAGAAGGCTCTGGTTTGGTTTATGTAGCTGGTAATGAAGTGTTTCTTTTTAAGGAATATCTAAATAATCCAGATATATTATTAAAAATTAAAAATTTAGGCTATGAAGTATTTAGAGACTATTTGTATAAAGCACATGCTATTTGTAAACATCTTCCAAAAGGAATTTATAGACATATAGCTCTAGATGAAACATTATTCGGATATTTAAAAAATGGTGAAATTGATTCAAAATATTTTGACAATATTAGTTTTCTTAATCCTTCGGTATTAGAGAAGTATATAAAGGCAAGAAATAATAAATCAATTTCTCCACCTCTTAGTTCTTTACTTGAAAAAGTTGATGAATGTTTATTATGTTACCGTGATAATTTGATTGGCATAGAAGATATAATTATTGATCTAAGATTAATTTCTATACTTATTGACAGATATTTAAAAAACATAACGTTAAATCCAAAATTTAGCAAAGAAACTTTAAATTTTATTAAAAATAGAGTAGATCATATAGTAAGATTAACTGATGCCAAAAAAAGAAGTGACTTAGATTCTAAAAAAGAAAAATTTAAAATAGAATTAAAGAAGAAAATTGGAGATTTTTTAATTATTCGTAGTAAAATTAAAATTAGCAATCCAACACTTGATGCTTTAATTCAGGAACAATATGATAATATGGAATTCTATTATAAACATTTAAATGCAATTCATGAAGAACAAATTTTGGTTGATATATATAATTGTAATCATGGATTATCAATATTAGAAAAAAGTAAAAATGTAAAACTTTATGAAAGAAAATGCGAAATTTTAAGAAATGATGTAGAAATTTCTAAAAAAATGCTTGCAACAATTAGCAAAGTAAAATTAGCTTCAGAAAAACCAATAAAAAGAGAAATATCGATAGATAAAACTAGTAGTACAATAGAAGATAGTAGAAAAGTTGAAACGTCATCTAAAAAAGTTCCTGAAAGAAAGCCATTCATAGAAGCAAAATCAAACTTTACAGTTGAGGATATTGTAACATTTTTAAATAAATTTAAATTATTTAGAGGAAATGTTTCTTCAATGATAGATGATAGATATAAAAATGTATTAAAAAATATTTTTGATACGGTAGGCTTTTATTATAGCAATCAAAATTTAATTAATGATGATATTCTTATGCGTATTGGGGAAATATATAATGTTTTAGCTCAAATAGAACAAGAAGCTTTAAACGGAAAAATACAAACTTTTAGATTAGCTGCATTAGAATTTTTTACTAAAGTGTTAAATAGAATTACTTTTCCAAAAAGATATAATGAATTATTTCTAAAATATAAAAACTTAAGTTATGAAATATCAACTAAATTAGATGATAAATATAAAGAAGTTTTACGAAAGATATCTAGGAATGAAAGGTCCTTTTCTTTGCATCAAGATTTAATAGATGAACAAGTATTGAAAATAGTTGATGCAATTAATATAGTTTGTAGTAAAATAGCTCTTGCTTTAGCATATGGTAAGGACGTTACTAGATATCTAGAATTACTTCTTCAGTTGGATAAAGATTTAGAAATTGTTGCTAGAAAAGCATCTAGTGTTGATTATGAAGATTCAACTGGTAAGACTAGATAAAATATAATTAGAATTGATATTAATATAATTGAATTTGAGACTAGCAATTAGTCTCTTTTTTTGATAAAATATAAATAGGTGTTGTGGTATGAGTAAAATAAAGGTAATGAATGAAGATTTAGCAAATAAAATAGCAGCTGGTGAAGTTGTAGAAAGAGTTATGAATGTTGTTAAAGAATTAGTTGAAAACTCAATTGATGCAAAAGCTTCTGTTATTAAAGTAGAATTAATTGAAAGTGGAGTCAAAGAAATTAAAGTTACAGATGATGGAATTGGAATGGATAAAGAAGATAGTGTTATGGCATTCTCAAGACATGCAACTAGTAAATTAAAAACATTAGATGATTTATTTAATATTAATTCTTTAGGATTTCGTGGTGAAGCTTTGCCATCAATTGCAAGTGTTTCTAACGTTTTACTTAAAACCTCTGATGGAAAAACAGGAACAATGGTAACCCTTGAAGGTGGAATCGTTAAAGATGTAAAATCATGTGATTTAAAAAAGGGAACTAGTATAACTGTTAGTAATTTATTTTATAATACACCTGTTAGACTTAAATATTTAAAAAGTTTATATACAGAACTTGCAAATGTAAGTGATTATTTAGATAAAATGGCTCTTAGTTATCCAAATATTAAATTTATTTTAACTAATGATTCTAAAGAATTACTTAATACTAGTGGCAATGGAGATTTATTAAAAACTATTCACAATATATATGGAGTAGTCGTTGCTTCTAAAATGATGAAGGTAGAAGGAGAAAATGATGATTATAAAATAAGTGGTTATATATCTTATCCAGAGTTAACTAAAAGTAATCGAAGTGGAATAACTTTACTTGTTAATAATAGATATGTTAAAAGTAATGAAATAGTAAGATGTATATTAGATAGTTATCATACTTATGTTTTTAAAGATAGATGTCCTTATGTTATTTTAAATATTGAAGTAGATCCTTTTTTAGTTGATGTTAATGTTCATCCAACTAAAATGGAAGTTAAGTTTTCAAAGATGGATTCTCTACTTAGTTTAATTCACGAAGTTATAAGTGAAAGATTGAGTCATAAGATTTTGATTCCAAAAGCTAATCCTCTAAACGTTGAAGATAATTATTATCAAGATAAATATGAGGAAATCTATGAAGTAAATGATAAAGTACTTGATAAACCAGAAAAAAGTAAAGTTGAAGAAATAAGATTTGACTTTGATACTTTAAATACTAAAAAAAATGAAGAAAATCAAGAAGAAATAGAAGAATTTAAAGAAGACGAGAGAATTAAAAATATGTATCCAATTGGAATTGTTCATGGAACTTATATTATCTGTGAAAATGAAAATGGAATGTTTATAATTGATCAACATGCAGCTGCTGAAAGAATTAATTATGAAAAATATTATCATGCTTTAAGTACCCATTCTAAAAATACAACATCTGTATTAATTCCTTATAAAATAGAATTACCTAATAATGAATATTTAATTTTAGAAAAACATTTTGATATTTTAAAGAATTTAGGATTTGAGTTTGAAGAGTTTGGTGATAATACTATTATTATTAGAAGTCATCCAACTTGGTTACCAAAATATGCTCCTCTTGAATCAATTAAGAAAATAATCGAAGTAATTGTAACTCAAGAAGATTTTGATGAGGATAAATTTAATGAAAAAGTATCAATTACCTTAGCTTGTAAAATGAGTATTAAAGCTGGTGATGTTATTACTATGCCAGATATTACATATTTAATTGAACAGTTAAGAAAAACTAAAAATCCTTTTACTTGTCCTCATGGACGACCAACCATAATTGCTTATACAAAGTATGACTTAGAAAAATTATTTAAAAGAGCAATGTAGGAGGGATTATGGATTACTATAAGTTTGATTTAATTAATATGACTAAAACTAAAGTAGAAGGAATTGCAGCTGGAACTTTAAAAAGTGAATATATTAATTTGTATGAATTATTAAAAGAAATTAATGAATCAAGGAAAATTAGAAATAATCTTATTAATAAATTTATTGTAGATTGTAATTTTGATATTCATGATTTAGATATAGATTACTTAAGAACTGTCCCATTTCCTTTAATTATTCCAACTAGAGAGTTATTTGATAATGAATTAATTAAAGTTAAATTATTTAAAAGAAATTATAGATATGAAGATTATTTATTTTCAGAAGATGGATTAGTTAGTGATAATAGTGATAAAGATATAAATGAAATAGTAAGGAAGATTATGCCTTATATTAAAGGAATATTTAGAGTAGTTTCAGAGGATAGTTTTTTAAATAATTCTTTTTATGATGAATTAGTTATTACTTTATATAGTAAATATATTAACAAACTTATAGTAGATGGATATGGAATTAGATTAGGAAATTATAATATAGATAATAAAAATAAATTAGAATTAGAAAAAATTTATTATGAAAATTTAAAATTAATTCTTGAAAATATAAATATTGTTGATAGTTTAGAATTAGAAAGATATAGAAGTAGTAAAAAGAAAGATAAAATATTAGAAATATATAGAGGTTAAAATGAAAATAGTAGTAATAATAGGACCAACTGGAGTTGGAAAAACAAAACTTAGCATTAGTTTAGCACATAAATTAAATGCAGTTATCATAAATGCAGATAGTATGCAAGTTTATAAAGAAATGAATATTGGAACAGCTAAGATTAAAGAAAGTGAAAAAGAAGGAGTTGAACATTATTTATTTGATATATGTAGTCCAAGAGAAGATTATAATATTTATAGGTATCAAAAAGAGGGTAGAAAATTACTTGAAAAGTTTAAAGAAGAAAATAGGAATGTTATTGTAGTTGGAGGTAGTGGATTATATATTAAAAGTTTGTTATATGATTATAAGTTTACAGATGAAGAAATTAATAATAAATATGATGATTTAAGTAACGAAGAAATACTTGAAAAAATTAAGAAAGTAGAAGAGACAGATATTCATGTTAATAATCGTAAGAGATTAGTTAGAGAGTTAAATAAAATAGAAAATAATAGTAACATAAAAAGTGAAATTTATAAGAAAGTATATGATTTTAAGGTAATTGGTTTGACAATTGATCGTGATAAATTATATGAAGTTGTTGACAAAAGAGTGGATAAAATGATTGAAGAAGGTTTGGTTGATGAAGTTAGAAGATTACATCGAAGAGATATTAGAAGTAAAGCTATTAAAACGGGAATTGGCTATAAAGAAATTTATAAATATTTAGATAATGAAATTTCTTTAGAAGAGGCAATTGAATTAGTTAAAAGAAATACAAGGCATTTTATAAAACGTCAATATACATTTTTTAATCATCAAATGGATGTTACTTGGTTGAATGTTGATTTTGATAACTTTGATAATACAATCAATGAAGCTTTGAAAATAATTGAAAAATGATTGACTTTAAAAAAATTTGGTGATATTATAGTAACCAAATCGGAGGGTTAGGATGGCTAAAGTAGAAATTATAAGAGATTATAAAAAGATGCATTCGGGGTTAAAGGATAAAGAAAGTGGTAATATTATTATTCCTTGTAATTATAATATAAATGAATTTACTATGGTAACTGATGTAGAAAGTTTAATATTAGATATTTATCTTTTAAAAAATAAGAATTTTAATCAAGATATTAATTTAGGACTTTATTTTAAAAATGGTAATTATTTAATGTGTATAGATGATTGTTTATTAACTTTATATCATTATGTAGATTTTAATGTTTTATTTACACATGCATATGGTAGTAAAGAGTATGATGGAGCTATTATATTTGATAACTATGGTAAATTTATAGCATATAAAAGAATAAGTAAAATATCTTTATATACTAAGAGAGAGATTGAAGAATTAGGAATTTTAACAGATAAAGAAAGAGTTTATTTAATAGATGGAACGTTTTATGAATTTGATATGACTAAGTATCCTCTAGGTAATAATAATACATATCCTTTTCGAAGATTAAAAGATAGAGTCATTGGAAAAGTTGAAAGCGAATATGGAGAGAGAATGATTGAAGCTTCAAGTATTGCAGAATTTGATTATGAGTTAGAAAATGGTGAAGAAGTAATGAAACCAGTTTATGAGAATAGTCCTTATTTGCAAAAAAAATATCCTATGGTTAAAGAAAAGGTTAAGAAAATTAATTAGAGATAGTTTGATTTTAAACTATCTTTTTAATTTTAAAAAATATTTTAAAAAAATTAGCACTCTCTGTTGACAAGTGCTATTTTTAGTGATATGATTATTTTGTTGATGGAGGAATATAGATGAAGAAAAAAGAATTTAAAGCTGAATCGAAGAAATTATTAAATATGATGATTAATTCGATTTATACAAATAAAGAAATATTTTTGAGAGAATTAATTTCTAATTCAAGTGATGCTTTGGATAAATTATATTATTTATCACTTACAAATGCTAACTTAAAAATTAAAAAAGATGAGTTAGAGATTAGATTAGAAGCTGATAAGGATGAAAGAGCTTTAAGAATAATTGATAATGGTATAGGAATGACTAAAGATGAACTTGAAAACAACTTAGGTACGATTGCTAAAAGTGGTTCAGAATTATTTAAAGAAGAAAATGATAAGAAGAAAGATATTGAAATCATTGGACAATTTGGAGTTGGATTCTATTCTAGTTTTATGGTTTCAAAAGAGGTAACTGTTTTAAGTCGTAGTATTAATGATGATAAAGCTTATTTATGGAAATCAGATGGAGCCGATGGATATACAATCGAAGAAGCTAGTAAAGATACTCCAGGTACTGTTATTACCTTATATTTAAAAGATAATACTGATGATGATAAATATGATGATTTCTTAGAAGATTATACACTTGAAAGAATTGTTAAAAAGTACTCTGATTATATTAAATATCCAATTAAAATGGAAGTAGAAGAGGAAGAAGAGGATAAAGAAACTAAGAAAAAAACTAAACATAAGCATGAACATATTTTAAATAGTATGGTTCCAATTTGGAAAAAGAAACAAAAAGATGTTAAAGATAGTGAATATAATGATTTTTATGCTGATAAGTTTTATGATTATGAAAAACCTTTAAAAGTAATTAAAAGTGAGGTTGAGGGATTAACTAGTTATCAAGCTTTATTGTTTATTCCATCACATGCACCTTATAACTATTATACAAAGGAATATGAAAAAGGTTTAATGTTATATTCTAAAGGTGTTATGGTTATGGATAAATGTTCTGATTTATTACCTGATTACTTTAGTTTTGTTAAAGGTATTGTTGATAGTTTAGATATTGAACTTAATATATCAAGAGAAACAATGCAGCAAGATAAACAAATTAAATTAATTGCTAAAAGTATTGAAACAAAGATTAAAAAAGAACTTGAAAGTATGTTAAAAGATGATCGTGAATCTTATGAAAAGTTTTATGAAGCTTTTGGTGAACAATTAAAATATGGAATTTATTCAAGTTATGGAATGAATAAAGAATTATTACAAGATTTACTTTTATTCTATTCATCAAGTGAAGAAAAACCAGTTACTTTAGCTGAATATGTTAGTAGAATGGAAGGAGATACTATTTATTATGCATCTGGGGAATCAGTTGATAAGATTAAAATGATGCCTAATGTTGATGATGCTATTTCTCATGGTAAAGAAGTTTTGTTCTTAACAAATTATTTGGATGAATTTGTAATTAAAACAATTGGAATTTATCAAGAAAAGAAATTTATGAATGTATCTGATTCTAATTTTGATCTTTCAAGTGATGAAGAGAAGAAAGAGTTACAAAAGGCTAATGAAGAAGCTAAAGATATGTTTGATTTAATGAAAAATGTTTTAAGTAGTAATGTTAAAGATATTAGATTTACTAATCGTTTAAAAAATCATCCAGTTTGTTTGATAACTGATGGTGAAGTATCTCTTGAAATGGAGAAGGTTTTAAATGCTATGCCTAATGGAGATAATGTTAAAGCAAATAAAATCTTAGAAATAAATGAATCTCATCCTATTAGTACTAAATTAAAAGAGTTATATAAAGATAATGATAAGGAAACTCTTGAAAAATATACAAAAGTATTATATGAAAGTGCTAGGATGATTGAGGGACTTAGTGTTAATAATCCAACTGATTTAAGTAATTTAATTTGTGATATTATGAGTAAATAATATATATTTGGTTAATAATAAAAAAAGGAGAGTGATATTATGTTACCAAGTAGAATGCTTTATGATAGTTTATTTGATGATTTTGAAATGAAAGGAATGGAAGCTGATGTTTATCTTAAAAATGGTAAGTATCATGTAGATGTTGATATTCCAGGATATGATAAGGAGGATATCAAGATTGAAGCTCATAAGGGTACTATTACTGTTAGAGCTTGCCATGAAGAGAAAGAAGATAGTGAAGAAAAGAAATATATTCGTCATGAAAGAAAATATCGTAAGCTTGAAAGATCTTTCTATTTAGGAGATATTGATGAAGATAATATTCATGCTGAATTTAAAAATGGAACTCTTCATTTAACAATTCCTGGAAAATCAGAAGAAGCTAGAAAACAAATTACAATTGATTAAGAGTGTAACAAATAGTTACATTCTTTTTTTATTTGACGATTGGTTTACATAAATATAGAAAAAAAATAAAAAAATAAAAAAAGTATAAATTTTATCTTGATAAGTTTTGAAAGTTGATATATAATTATTGTTATAGTAGGAGGTGGAACTTGAAAGTAGCAATGTGGGCAGTTATGTTATTCATCATAGGAATATTTGGAACAGTTTTAATTAATATATTTGGTAACATAACGACAACCAATCAACAAGATTATACACTGATTAGAAATACAGTCGAAGCAGCAATGAATGATTCAATTGATAGGGCTTCTATGCGAGCGGGATTTTATCTTTGCCCAAAAGCTGGAAAGTATTCAACTGATGAAAGCGGAAGATTGGTTTTTAATAGTAAAAATGATTATGATATCATCTTAAAAGTTTATGATAAAGTAAAGAAAGAAGATTTGGATATAAAGTATGGTAAAGATGTTTGCCAAGATTTGTATGGTGAGACTAAAATAAATGCTGATGTATTTGTAGAGAGCTTTTTAAGAAGATTTGCTGAAAATGTAAATAATAATAAGAGCTATAAAGTAACAGTTCAAGATGTAATAGAGTACCCACCTAAAGTAAGTATTCGGATAGATACATACAATACTTATAATTCAAGTGGTTCAACAACCCTTACATTTGATGAAGGAGATTTCAATATTAGAAATCAAGTTGATGCCATATTTGAAGATAAAAATAAAGCTGAAAAATAAAAAAATAAGAAGAAAGAGGGAAAAATATGAAGAAATTAAAACAAATTTTATCAAACAAAAATACGGTTACATTAATAGCAGCCGTTCTAATCGTTGTTGTATTATACTTTTTCTATAATTGGAGAGTAAGTCAAGCAACAAGTCCTGTTAGGGTTCCATATGCTATTCAAGCAATTGCACCAAGAACAGAAATTACTAAAGAGATGATTGGGTACTTAGAAATGCCTCAATCTGCTATGAAAGGTAATGTTTTAACTAATGAGAATACTCAAATTTTAGGAATGTATACAAATGTAAATGCAAGTATTCCAGTAGGAAGTTTATTTTACAAAAGTCAAATTGTAAGAAAAGAAGAATTACCTGATTCATTCTTAATTGATATTGAAGATGGATATGTAGCATATAACTTTGATGTTAATATTAAAACTACTTATGGTAATTCAATGTATCCAGGTAATTATGTAGATGTTTACTTTAAAGGTGAAGACAATGATGGAAAACTTATGATAGGTAAGTTAATTGAAAACGTTAAGATACTTGCTGTTAAGGATTCAGCTGGTCGCCATGTATTTGAAACAACAACCGAAGATAGAACTCCAAGTCAAATAATTTTTGCTGTTACTAATGAGATCCATTTATTGTTAAGAAAAGCAGAGTATATTAGAAATGCTGAACTTATTTTAGTACCTACAAATGCTTCACTTCAAGTAGACGGAGAGAATGTAGCTATTAACGTAACTAGTGAAACAATTAAAGAATATATTAATTCTAAAGCAACAGAAGTTGATGAAGGAGTAGTTGATGATACTTCAACAGGAACAATTACTGAGACTCCTACTACTGGTACTGGTGACGATACCCAAACAACAGATTAGGTGATAATATGAATCCAACTATAAATGCCTATGAGTTAAATCCAGAAAGTAATCCTAATAAAACCAATACAGAGATTAATGCTAGTTTATTCTCAAATATTGATTTTGGAGCTTTAAAGCCTTTCTTGGATGATGATAATATAACCGATATATCTTATAGTAATAATGGTCAAGTTTGGTTAAAATCGCTTGATAAAGGTGTTTATCGAGTTGAAAATACAGGTATTAATAATGAACTTATGGAAAAAATTGCTTTCCAATGTGCTAATATTATGGGTAAAACCTTTAATATGGCAAGTCCGCTTCTCGATAGTGAATCATCTGAATTACGTATGAATTTTATTCATGATTCAATTGCTCGTAATGGAATTGCGGCTGTATTTAGAAAAACACCTGCTAAGATAAGGTTAAAAAAAGAAAAAATAATTGAAGAAAAATATATTACTAATGATATACATGATTTTCTAATAGAATGTGTTAGAGGACATTGTAATGTAATTGTTAGTGGAGAAACTGGTAGTGGTAAAACTGAGCTAGTTAAATATTTGGCTAGTCATACCAAAGAAAATGAAAAAATAATTACAATTGAAGATACTTTAGAGTTACACTTGGATTCTATTTTTCCAACACGTGATATCGTTTCTATGAAGACTAATAATATTGCTTCTTATAGTGATGTATTAGTTGGTTGTATGCGTCAGAATCCAAAATGGATTCTACTATCCGAAGTAAGATCTGCAGAAGCTGTTACAGCAGTTCGTAACTCAATTTCTTCTGGACATAACATTTTGTCAACTATCCATGCTGATAAAGCAGCAAGTATTCCATACCGTTTATATAGCTTGCTTGAAAGTAACATTGATGTTAATCAATTTATGACAACTATATATAGGTATATTCAACTTGGTGTTCATGTAAGAGCACGTTATGAAAAAGGAACTGGTAGATTCTTAAGAGAAGTTTGCGAAGTTACTGAATTCTTCGTTAATGAAGAGAATGAGCCAGAATCTAATACAATTTATAGAAAAAATATTGATGGAACAGAAATTATTAATCCACCAAGTTTACATTTATTGGATTATCTAGAAGCTCAAGGAGTTGATTTAACTAAAAAAGAAATTCAAAATATGGAAAATATTAAAGCTTCAGATCCTTTTAATGATGTTTTGAACTCTGATGCAAATTCTAAAGTTCAAACTCCTCCTGTAGCAGCACCTAATCCAAGTCAAAATATAACAGTTCCAGTTGGGCAACCAATTACTGCTAATGCCTCTGTTCCTAATACTCCTAGTCCAACTATACCACAAGCAGCACCTACTCCAAATGTTGTAGTAAAACCAGTAGTGCCTACAGTTACTCCTCAAGTACCAAATTTAGGAGCTGTTGCTAATAATAATCAAAATCAAGAAGAAGAACTTTTATAAAGAGGTGATTTAAATGGAATTTTTAATTATATTACTAGTTGTTGTCTTTGTTGTCTTATATCGTAAAAGTAATGGTGAATCTTTATATAAATTCGTAACAACAAGTGTAGGTAATGTTTATGATAAATATGCTCCTTATTCATTTAAAGTAATAAGAGAAAAATGTAAAGAAATGGGACTTGAATATACAAAAAAACAATATACGATTCAAGCTTTAACTTTTGCAGTTGTAGCATTTGTTATATCTTATTTATACTTTTACAATGTTGTAATATCAGTTATATATGTTGCAATAGTTGTATCATTCATACCATATCTTGCATATTTAAGATGTAAACGTTTATATAGTGAATTTATTTTTGAACAAATTCAGGTATATGTTACTAATACGATTATGGAATTCCAAATAACTCAATCATTTGTTAAAGCATTGGAAGGAGTATATGATTCTGGTGTTTTAGAAGATCCAGTTAAGACTGATGTTAAGGTTATGATAGATTTGGCTTATCATAATGGTGATGTTGGTGAATCAATTGATTATATGAATAGTAAATATGATTTTTATATGACTAGAAACATGCATCAGTTATTCCTTCAAGTAACTAGGGAAGGTGCTCATGATACAGTTCAAGTTCTTGATAATATGTTACTTGATGTTGACCAATTGGTTGAAGGAGTTTATCAGGATAGAATGAATCGTCAAGCTTTCCATAAATCATTTATTCAATATGGATTATTGCTTTATTTAATGGTTATGCTTGTTCAATGGTTAATTGGTAAAGAAACTTATATTGAAATGGTTAATACAAATATTATCTTGCAAATAGGATTACATATAGTTGTATTGTTTAATAGTTATTTTCTTCTGTCAGGAGAAAAATATTATAACGAGAATGTGGGGGCTGAGTAATGGAATTTGCGATTGTTATAGTTATAATAATCTTCACTTTAAGTTATAATGGAACTTTAAGTACTAAAAAATTATATGAAGATAATAAACAATTATTTGCTTTATTAAAAGAAAAAGATTATGATTTTTTAGTAAAGGCCAAATATGGTGGAGATGTTGATCCAAATTTAATGTTTGAAGCAAGAATTAAACAACTTATTATGGCTGTTGTTATTGTTCTTGCTGTCTTGTTGTTTAACTTTTCTTGGATTAATTTAATAATTGGAGCTCTTATTATAATAGTTGTTTATAAGAATCAATATTCTAGTATGAAAGGCTATTATAAAAAGCATTTAACTGAAATAGATCAAACTTTACCTTATTATTTAAAAAGTATTGAAATTCTTGCTCAGCATTATACAATTCCCGTTGCAATTTCAAAATCAATTGAAACTGCACCTCCAATGTTTAAAGAGGGATTAACAGAAATGATTCATAAGATTGATAATGGTGATTCTAGTATTAATCCATATATTGAATTTGCAGAGCAATATCCTGTTCGTGATTCTCTTCGTATGATGCGTTTATTATATCGTTTGAGTATTGGAGCTCAAGAGAATAAGCAGGAGCAATTATCAGTTTTTTCTAAAAGTGTTTCGTCATTGCAGAATAAAGCTCGTGAACAGAAGTATGCTAAAAGATTAAACAAAATGGAAAAGAAGACTTTAGCAATGCTTATGGTTACTGGTGGAGGGACCATGTTAGTTTTATTTATCGCTATGATGATGATGATGATGAATATGTAAAATTTATTAAAAAATAATTGATTAATTAAAATATTAGTGTTATACTATTAATGTAAACTAGGAAAGGAGATTTATAAATGAAAGAAGCAAGTGGTGAATTAAGTATGACTTTAGTTACAATCATTGCCGTTGGTGTAATTGTTGGAATTTTTGCATTATTTTGGCCTCAAATTAGTAATACAATTAATAATATATGGGGTAATTTTGAAAATAATGCTGGTAATCCAAATGATTCTATGATTGTTAGAAATTAATAAAAAAAGAAATTAAGGAGATGTTAGTATGAGAGAAGCCGTTGGTGGTTCTATGTTATTTTACATTATTTTAATATTTATCTTTATTTATATTATTTTTATAGGGTTGATAATGAACTACGCGGCTACTTATCGTGCTAGTAATTATGTTATAACTTCTTTGGAGCAAACTGAAGGAGATGTAGTTGCAAGCGATGTTTCTAGTAATTCTGAAATGTGTACAAATTTAAGAAATAGAAATTATCGTAATAAAGTGTTACTTAGTTGTCGTGAAGATAACAATGGTGATGCTATTTATAAAGTGAAAACTTATGTTTCTTTTGAGTTGCCTCTTATGGGAGTTGATCTTGACTTAGAAATTAATAATGAAACGAAGGCTTTATATGGAGAAGAATGCAGAATCGAAATTGGGCCTGATATAGAAGCTTGCAGGTGATAATATGAATATAATAGTTACAAATAGAAATAAAGATTTAATTTATGGTGCAAATATTGAAATAATGAAAGAATTAAACGGGGTATTTCAAGTATCAGAAATTGCTAATAGTTTTAATTCTATTTTTTATAAGAAATTAATTATTGATGCAACAGCAATTGCTAATTTTCCTAAAGAGGAAGTTTTGAGGCAACTTGCTAGTACATTTGATACTGAAAAATTAATTTTGTTTTTGCCACCTGATGATCCACCTCCAAAGAAGTTTTTGTCGTTACTTGTTAATATTAATATTTATAATTTTACTGATAATATTAAAGGTTTGCAAAAATTAGTTACTAAAAGTAACACATATGAAGATGTTAAAGAATATGCTTTTGTTGCAACTAATAAAAGACCTGAGGATAATAAAATTGATTTTTCTGAATTTGATACTGGTATGGACAATAAACAGATTATTTTAGGATTAAAAAATGTTACTAAGGATGCTGGTAGTACTGAGCTTACTTATTTATTAAAAAAGGCTTTAGAAGAAGTTTATAAGAAGCGAGTAATAGCTTTAGAAATAGATAAACATGATTTGGTATTTTTTAACGATCAAAATATGTATTCAGTTACAAGTTCTAAATTAGGAGAATTTTTTGCATCTATGAGGCAGATGGATGTTGTTTTAGTTGATTTAAATTATAGTAGTAGTACGGATATGTGTACAGATGTTATCTATATTGTGGAACCTTCTTTATATCGAATTAATCAATTGATGATGGGTAACAGGAATGCCTTTAATGGATTAAGAGGCAAAAAAGTTATTTTAAATAAGAGTTTATTATCTGATAATGATTCTGCTGTGTTAGCAAAAGAAGCTGGTATTAGTATATACTTTAACTTGCCTCCTTTAAATGATAGAGTTTATAATCCTATTTTAGGACAATTGCTTTCCAAACTTGGAATTGTTGATGCAGGAGAGGCTACAGATGAAAAAAGTAAGAAGGGATTTTTCGGGTTATTTAAATAAAACTTGCATTTTTTCTTGAAATGTGATATAATTAGCAACTAGGTGGTGAGGAGTATGTGTAATTCTGATATGCAAACACTATTCAGGATAATCGTAACTCTCTTTGATTTGATTAAATTTATTATTCCAATTGTTTTAATTGTATTATGTACAATTGATATATTTAAAATAATTGTGTCTAAAAAAGAAGATGAAATTAAGAAATTACGAAAAGAAGTATTTATGAAGATTGTGTATGCAATTGTTATCTATTTATTACCATTTCTTATACCGACTATTTTAAGACTTGCTAACAATATAATTCAATTTGACTACGATGATAGTTGGAAAGAATGTTGGGATTATGTCGAAGAAAGTAAAAATTATAACTAAAAAGACTTGATTTATTAAAAAAAATTTAGTATTATAAAGTTAGAAAAATATTTTAGGAGGAGTTATTATGAATTTATTTCAAACTTTAGTTGAAGTTTCAGAATTATGTGAAGATGGAGGATTAATTAGTACTTTAGTATCAATTGTTAAAACAATATTTACAATAATTCAATTTGGAGTACCTGCTGTTTTAATTATCTTATGTGCTATTGATATGTTTAAAGCTATGACTAATGGTGATGAAAAAGAGGTTAAAAAAGCTCAAACTACTTCTATTAGAAGATTAATTTATGCTTTAGTAATTTTCTTAATTATTCCAATTATTACTTTAGTATTAAATACTGTTAATAGTGTTGTTAATGTTGATGGTGTTGGAGATGCTAAAAATACATGGAATACGTTCCTTGCTTGTTGGGGTTATTCAAGCTCTGGCAGCGGTGGTGGTAGTGGAAGTTCTAGTAGTAAAGGACAATGCTACGATCCTCAAGGAAATCCAAGTTCATTAAGTAAAAATGAATGTAATAATAATCTTAGCAATGGTTATTATTGGGATGCACAATAAAATAGGTTATATATTTTGTAAAAAGTGTATAATTAATGTAAAGTATGTAAAAAAGATGTTGAAAGTACGTCTTTTTTTTTATATAATATATGAGTTGGGAGGATTATATGAAATATGTTTATTCCTTTGAAGAAGGAAACAAAGACATGCGTAATCTTTTAGGTGG
>CANRCN010000025.1 GCA_947629135.1 uncultured Bacilli bacterium
ATGTAAGTAATTTATTTCTTAAATGATAAATAGTTGGATATTTATTTTGATAATTTTTCATTTCTTCTTTTTCTTCTCTAGTTAAAATAACAGTTTTATTAATAGTATCATCTTCATGATAAAAACTTTCTTTTAATTTCGTAAAAAAATTAGGATCAACTTTATTTATTTCTTCTTTGAATATATCTTGTAATAATTTAATTCTCTCACGTCTTCTATCATATCTTCTTCTTGTGCTTCTTTTGCCTCTTCTTTCAAGTGCTGTTGTTGCTTCATCAAAAAGATATGCTCCCCACATAGGCTTTTTCTTGTTCCCTTTTGTAATAATTTTATAGTTATTATCAACAACAGCCCAACCAACTGATGTGGTTCCGATATCTAGTCCTATATTATAAGGTTTTCTTAAATCTTTTTCGTTAACTTCATTCTGCATATTGACATACCTCCTTAAATATGCTATTATGATATTGTCTTAATACCATTTAAGATGTCATAGAGAGTTAAAATAAAGGTTTAACCCTAAAATTTAACACTTATGTGGGAACTGGTTAGCTAGTTCTTTTTTTGTGACATTTATCGTCAGTATTTTCGACAATTTTCCTTATAGATATAGAATAACATATTTTTAAAATATATTCTAGTTTTTTTAATTCATTTTAATAAATGGACTTAAAAATACCAAAAAAAACTTAACCGAAAGTTAAGTTTTTTAGATATTTATTTTCTTTTCTTTTTATTTTTCTTTGTTTTTTTATAATTTCGATAAGATTCTTCAATGACATCTTCTGAATGTTGATATATAATATTTTCTTTTAAGGGCTTTTTCTTTTTAGATAATGGCATAACAAAGATTTGTAAATAAGTCCAAAATAATCCAATTAAGAGAATTAAAACTAAGATGTAGTAAAATACCATACTAAAGTCATCATTAGTTACTACTTCTAAAAATTCTAACATATCTCACCTTTTTATTCTTTAAAATTATTAAGATGCTCTTGATTGAATCTCAGCAATTTTTTCAAATACTTCTTTAGCATTATCTTCGGTTATAGTTGAATAGCCAAGTTCTTTTAAGGCTTGATCACGAACTGTATTTAATTCTTGAGTACGACTAAGCTTTTCTTCATGACGTCTTTCAATTTCTTGAACAAAACGTTTATGAGAATCAGCTACTTTACTCTTTGAAGCTCCTCCTTGACTATATAATGTGAAAGCACTAAAAACGATAGCTTCGAAACTAAATTGTTGATCTTGATTGAATAAAAATTCCATTGGATCTGTAAATCCCATTAGCTTAGAAACAAAGCAAAGTAAATATTTAAGCTCTTTATTATTTTCCATACTTTGTAGATAATGATATAAATAAACATATAAATTATAAGTATCTTTAGTATGATCATCACGAAGTTTATCTTTTAAAAGAGTTGTAATATCAGTTAATATTTCAACTTCTTTTCGATTAAATCCTTTTAAATCAATTAAATTGCTTCCTGTAATTGAAACTTTAACTCCTTCATTTAATTTGGTATCGATTTTCATGATATAATCACCATCGATTTCCATTTTATCAAAGTCATCTTCTTTTTTTACTTCAAGTAGTTGTAATAATCTAGTTGCCTTTTCACTAGGCCATTCGTCGAGAGATGGAAGTGCCAAATAATTATATAGCATCTGTCTTGATACCCCCAAATATTTTGCCAACCTAACTTTTGATACTCCTATTTCTGTTAGAACATTACTAATTTTACTCATCATTTGTACCTCCTAAAACCATTTTATCAAATTCTCACGTTTTGTCAACTAAAATATGAAAATTTGTTAAATTTTGTCAAGCAAAATTAAATATTACTATAATAAATACCACAATTTTTTATTTTCTTTTCTAACTTCTTTAATAATTCCTCCTCCAAGACAAATATCACCTTGATATAAAACACAAGCTTGTCCAGGAGTAACAGCTTTAACATCATCATAATGAACAATTATTTCCTTATCGTTTACATAGTCAATTGTAACATCTATATCCTTTTGACGATAACGAAATTTGGCTGTACACTTTTTAGGCCTTAAATCACTTATAAAATTCATTTGTTCTACTAAGCAACTATCACTTTTTAAGTAGTCATTATCTTCATTAAAACAAACATATAAGATATTTTCAGGAAGATTTTTTCCAACTACAAACATTTTATCTTGATTTCCTCCAATATTTAATCCTTTTCTTTGACCTATCGTATAGTACATTAATCCTTGATGCTCCCCTACTACTTTATTTGTTTCAATGTCAATAACCTTACCTGGTTGACTTGGCAAATAATTTTTTAAAAATTCTTTAAAATTTCTTTCTCCTATAAAACAAATACCAGTTGAATCTTTTTTCTTAGCAGTTATTAAATCATATTCTAAAGCAATTCGTCTTACCTCCTCTTTTTTTAAATCTCCTACTGGAAATAAAACATTTTCAAGTTGACTTTTTGTTAATTGAGATAAGAAATAAGTTTGATCTTTATTATCATCAATTCCTCGCATAAGTTCTCCATCTTTAATTCTTGCATAATGACCAGTTGCTATATAATCTGCACCTAATTTTTTAGCTTCTTTGATGAATAAATCAAATTTAATATACTTATTACACATGATATCAGGATTAGGTGTTCTACCTTTCTTTAATTCATCTAAAAAGTAAGTAAAAACAAAATCCCAATATTCTTTAACAAAATCAATTCTATGTAATGGAATTCCAAGTTTATCTGAAACAGCTTTAGCATCATTATAATCTTGTTCTTGAGGGCAAATATTATTATTTAAATTAGGATTTCCTAGATAATCATTATTAATAGAACTATCCCAATTTCTCATGAACAATCCAATGACTTCATAACCTTGTTTTTTTAATAAAATAGCAGCAACTGAGGAATCTACCCCACCTGACATACCTATGACAACTTTTTTCATTTTAATCACTTCCAAATACTACTTATATTATACATCATTTTATAAGAAAAGTAAAAAGTTTCATCATAAAATCTGCTAAAAAAGTTTCATATCCTGCTGATATTAATAAAATAAGAGCTGATAGCCCAAAAACTTTTAAATATTTTTTCATAAATTCTGTGTAATTAGTTTGTCTTCTTAAAAACAAAGACTTAAATAGCTTAATTGATAAATTAATTCCATAAAAAGACATTAAAGTATAGATAATCATATTTAATATTTGATGTGGGAAAATAAAGAAAATTGCAATTGGAATACCTATAAAACCATAAATTGCTATAATAATTCCTGTTGTAAAACCAATAATAAAACTTTTAAAATATAAAATAAAAGGATTCAAAATAATTCCTATTATTGATAAACCAAAAATAAACAATAAAAATAAATATAAATAATTAACACTTATTGTATTAATAAAATTATTTAAATAATTAATTTCTACTCCATTTTTTAAATTTAAAAAGTAGTCTTTTACAATACTACTTACATCTTTAAAATCCGAATAACTTAAGATGTTTGAGAATACAATTCCTGTTAAAAATCCTAGTAGAATAATTGTTAATAAAAACATATACTTGTACTTATATTTGGAAAATTCTTGCTTCTTTAAAATATTTTTTTTCATCTTATCACCACTTAATAATACTATGCTTCATGAAAAAAAAGTACATTTTTTTGTACTTTTCTAAAATAATCTTAAAATATCATTGAATGTTACATAAACTAATAAAGCAAGTAATAGGAAGAATCCAATATTATGAATTAAATTTTCTGTTTCAGCTTTAACTGGTTTACCTTTAATTTTTTCAATTATTAGGAATAAAATACGTCCTCCATCAAAAGCTGGGAATGGTAGAAGATTCATAATACCAACATTGATACTTAGAAGAGCTGTTAAAGTTAAAACACTATACATTCCAGCTTCTCTTGTTTGATCAACAGCTGAATAAATACCAACTGGACCTGATAATTGTTTAACACTAACACCACCAATAACTAATTCTTTAAGAGTAATGAAGACTTGTCTTGCAATAGAATAGAATTTTTGAAAAGCATAGTTGAATGATTTTCCAAATCCTTTTTCTAAAGTATTATTGAATTGAATTCCAAATCTATAACCTACTTTTTCTTGAGCTTTACCACTTAAAGGTGTTACTTTATATTTACTAGTTTTTCCATTTCTAGAAATTGTAAACTCAGTTTCTTTACTTCCTGCAAGTGTTAAATAAAGTTGAACATCATCTAAAGTTTTAGTAGATTTATTATTAATTTTAATTATTTTATCTCCTGCTTTTAATCCAGCCTCAGCAATAGGAGAATCTTCAAGTACAACTGGAATATTTGTTGATAAAGTTGGACTACCATAAATTAAAGCTGCAACAAACAATATAATAATGGCTAAAATAAAGTTATTACCTGCTCCAAAGAACATTACTAAGAATCTTTGCCAAACTGGTTTACCTTGAAGTAAGTTTTCTTTCTTAACACCTTTATCCTCTTCTCCACCTTCTCCAGCTAAAGAACAAAATCCTCCAATTGGAATAGCTCTTATAGAATAAATAGTTTCGCTTACCTTTTTTTTAGCTTTTATTTTCTTTTCTCTAATTTTGGCCGTTGACCAAATAACTGGTCCCATACCAATTGCAAATTCATAGACATGAATCTTAAACATTTTAGCAAAGATAAAGTGTCCAAATTCATGTACTAAAACAATAATTCCTAATATAAAAATAAAATAAATAATTGATAAAATCATAAATTCCTCCTAAAATAAATTAACTATAACTATATATGTTAAACTTATAAAAATAATACTATCAAATCTATCTAAAATTCCTCCATGTCCAGGTATTAAATTACTAAAATCTTTAATGCCAGCATTTCTTTTAATACTAGACTTAACTAAATCCCCAAGTTGACCTATGATACTTAAAAATAAAGTTAATAGAATAAGCATAAAAATATTTTGAAAATCTTTAATAATTAAAACATAGAAAATAACTCCACCAAGTGTACCTATTAAAGTTCCTCCAATTAATCCCTCAATTGTTTTATTTGGCGAAATTAAAGGAGCTAATTTATGTCTACCAAACATCATACCACTAAATAAAGCAAAAGTATCTGTTAGAATAGAAATTAGAAGTAAATAAATTAAAACATATAAACTACTCTCTCGAATTCTAATTAAATTTCCAAATGCAAATCCTATAAATAATGTTACTCCAATTAAATAAAATGCATCTTGATAATTATACTTTTTTTGATTATTAATAAATACTAACATCATTAAATAAATAAGTATTATAATAGTCAATAATCTAAAATCAAAATCTAAATAAATTGTTAAAACATTTATATTAAAATAACTATAAAGAATCAATATTCCAGTTAAAATAAAAGTAATAATTCTAACAGGAATAGGTAAATTCTTTTTTAATTTCAATAGTTCAAAGACACTTGCAACTCCAAGTAATAAACCTAAAATAGCAAATGGAAGATTTCCTATTATTAAAAGTGGAACTAGAATTATTATCATCACAATCGCACTTATTATTCGTTTTTTCATATATTCTCCTCACTATATAAATTATATTACCAATTGTAAAAAATATCAAGATATAAAAGTTATTTTTACTTTAACACCGTTAAATATTTTCTTTTTGAATTACCTTTATAAGAATCAAGATCATCGTTAATATCTTTAAGTAAATGTTCAAATTCTATATTTTCAATATCTTGATTTATTGATCTATAATATAAATAGTTACAAAAATCTAATAATGTAGATGTATCAAATATATATTGTCCAATTTTATCTCCTATAATTTCTACTCTCTTATCAATATTAATATTATCTTTATCTAAATTATTAAAATCAAAATAAATTAATTCTAAAAATTCATAAACTAATAATTCTATTTCAAAATTAGCTATTCGATTATCCTTTTGAAAATACTCATTTGAAAAAATATCTTTCCCTAAAATAATATAAATAATATAATACATTGCGGTTGCTTTTTGATATAATTTTTCATCTAAAAAACTAGGATTTTTCTTATAAAATAATTTATATAAATAATAAAAGTTTTTTACCCGTTCACTTACTATTTGTTTACTTTCTTTAATTTCTTTTAAGTTTTCATATGAATCTATTTCTTCTAAAATTAGTTTAGCTATTTCTTTATAATCCTCTTGTTCTTCTCCAGTTTTAAATGTATCAGAGTTTGGAGTCACTATATTAAATTTATTATCTTGGTATTTTATTTCTAGATGTTTTTCATTTATATTCCTACTTTTAAAATAATAAACTAATTTATTATCTTGATATTTTAAAACTAAACTTTCTTTAGTATTATTAAAGTTTAAAACAATACAATTATCTTTAAATAATCTAAATAAGTTATTAAGTTTTAAAATGGAATCTTCTAAATCATAAGTAGTTTCTACTTTGTGCATATGAAAATCAATTATTTTTTTAATAAATTCACTTTTCGTTTCTTCAATTTGACCACTAATTCTGAATGTTATTGTACAATCATTATTATTATACGTGCTATTATATTCCATAAAACCTCCTTATAACATGAAAAAAAGAGTAACTTTACTCTTCTACATAAACACTTGCAATTGTTCTAGAACCTTTGTGTTCATATTTTAAGATACCTGAAACAGTTGTAAATAAAGTATCATCACTTCCACGTTTAACATTAATTCCAGGATGGATTTTAGTTCCTCTTTGACGATAGATAATAGATCCAGCTGTAATAAATTCACCATCTGAAGCTTTGGCACCAAGTCTACGTCCTTTAGAATCTCTTCCATTTGTTGAAGAACCTTGTCCTTTTTTGTGTGCAAACAATTGAATATTTAATTCTAACTTCTTCATCTTTAAACACCTTCCTTTATTTGAATATTTTTTGGATAATAGGAACTTACTTTTTCTAATAATTCCATCATATTATCAATTAACTTTAAAGTCACATTATCCATTTTTAATACTTCAATTTCTATTCCAGTTTTATTTTGAACATATTTAATTGCATTTTCATCAATAGAAATAATTCCATTAATTGTAGTTGTAACAATGCTACTAACAGCACTGCAGACAATATCTTTTCCAAAATCAGAATAAAATGCATGACCATGAATAGAAATCTTATTTTTTTCTTTGGTAATTTTAATCATATTTTAACCAATTTTTTTAATTTCAACTTTAGTGTATGGTTGTCTATGACCTTGTTTCTTTCTTGTTGAAGTTGTGTTAGGTTTATACTTAAAGATTTTAATTTTAGAACCTTTGCCATGTTTAACGACTACACCTTCGACAGTTGCACCCTTAACAGTTGGAGTACCTACTTTTTTGTCAAGCATTAATACTTCAGAGAAAACAACTTTTTCTCCTTCTTTAGCATCTAACTTTTCAACGTAGATAATACTTCCTTCTTCAACACAGTATTGTTTACCACCTGTTTTAATTACTGCTTTCATAAATTCCTCCTTTTTTAACTAGACTCGCTTTTAAGGTACTAATAATAGTTTTTAACCTTTTCAATGCGGTTTGAGCATAGAGGCTTCAAACATATAAGATTTTATCATATAATACCCAAGAAGTCAAATAAATATTTACATTTTTTTACTTTTTTTCTTTAAATCTAGATAATTATATGTAAATGGATTATTTTTATTAATATAAGATTAATTATTCCCATTCAATAGTTGCTGGAGGTTTTGATGTAATATCATAGACAACTCTATTAATATGAGGAACTTCATTAACAATTCTTCTTGAGATTATCTCTAAAACTTCATAAGGAATATGAGCAATACTTGCAGTCATAAAGTCACTAGTTACAACTCCTCTTAAAGCAAGCATATAATCATAAGTCCTACTATCTCCCATTACTCCAACTGATTTAATATCAGTTAATACTGCAAAGTATTGATTAATTTCTTTATCTAAATTATGATTTTTGATTTCTTCTCTAAAAATATAATCAGCATCTTTTAATATTTCAAGTTTTTCATTAGTTATTTCTCCAATTATTCTAATTGCAAGACCTGGACCTGGAAATGGTTGCCTCATTACTATCTCAGAATCTAATCCTAAAGAAAGACCTAAAGCTCTTACTTCATCTTTAAATAAATCTCTTAAAGGTTCAATTATTTCTTTAAAATCAATGTTTTTTGGTAATCCTCCAACATTATGATGACTTTTGATAACTGCACTTTTACCTACTCCACTTTCAATTACATCAGGATAAATTGTTCCTTGAACTAGAAAGTCAATTGCTCCTAGTTTCTTAGCTTCACTTTCAAATACTCTTATAAATTCCTCACCAATTATTTTTCTTTTTGACTCAGGATTAGTAACTCCTTTTAATTTAGTTAAAAATCTTTCTCTGGCATCAACCATGATAAAATTAACATCATTTCTATTTCCAAATATTTTAGAAACTTCCTGAGCCTCATTTTTTCTTAATAATCCATGATCAACAAAGATACAAGTTAAATTAGAACCAATTGCTTTTATTAATAAAGTTGCAGCAACAGCTGAATCAACTCCTCCAGATAAAGCACATAAAACTTTTTTATTACCAATTTTCTTTTTTAACTCTTTAATTTTGTTTTCTTTAAAATAATCCATTTTCCAAGTGAAACTGCAATTACATATTTTAAGGAAATTTTTTATTATCTCTAATCCTTTATTAGTTAAAGTAACTTCAGGATGAAATTGGACTCCATAAAAGTTTAAAAGAGAATTTTCAATTCCAGCTATAGGACAAGTTTTAGTGCTAGCAATCTTTACAAACCCTTTAGGTAATTTAGAAACATAATCAGTATGACTCATTAAAGAAGTATTTTTAGAGTCAAGTCCTTGAAATAATTTAGATGAAAGATTAAGATCTACTTCCATTTCTCCATATTCTCGCATTTTCGCTTTTTTTACTTCTCCTCCTAAGGCATTAGTCATAAATTGCATTCCATAGCAAATACCAAGAATGGGAATACCCAAATTAAATATTTCTTTATCTATTTTAGGAGCATCATCAAGATAAATACTAGAAGGTCCACCTGTAAAAATTATACCTTTAGGATTAAGACTTTTAATTTTATCAATACTAATTGTATAAGGATATACTTCACTATAAACATTAGCTTCTCGAACTCGTCTTGCAATAAGATCTCGATATTGTCCACCAAAATCAATAATTAATATTTTTTCATTCATATTTACTCCATATCCTTAGTAACAACGTCATGAGCTCCACCTTCTCTTATACTTACACTTGAAACCAGTGTAAATCTTGCTTTATCATGTAATTCTTTGATTGTTATTGATCCACAGTTACACATTGTTGATTTAATTTTTTCTAAAGTTACAGCCAAATTTTCTTTTAAAGTTCCAGCATAAGGAATATAAGAATCTACTCCTTCTTCAAAGGTAAGTTTTGTTTTATTACCACCTAAATCATATCTTTGCCAATTTCTTGCTCGATTTGAACCTTCGCCCCAATATTCTTTATAAAAAGAACCATTTTTCTTAACAATTTTTGTTGGACTTTCATCAAATCTTGCAAAATACCTTCCCATCATTACAAAATCAGCTCCCATTGCAAGGGCAAGGGTTATATGATAATCATGAACAATTCCACCATCAGAACAAATTGGGATATAAATACCTGTTTCTTTATAATATTTATCACGTTCTTCTGTAACATCCATTAAAGCACTAGCTTGGCCTCTGCCAATTCCTTTAGTTTCACGAGTGATGCAAATAGAACCTCCACCAACTCCAACTTTGATAAAATCTGCACCAGCCTCAGCTAAATATCTAAATCCTTCTTTATCAACGACATTGCCTGCTCCAATTTTGACTTTATCTCCATAATTTTTTCTTACAAAATCAATAGTTTCCTTTTGCCAAACAGAAAAACCATCTGAAGAATCAATACATAGAATATCACAGCCTGCTTCAAGTAAAGCTGGAATTCTTTCTTTATAATCTCTTGTATTAATACCAGCTCCTACAATATAACGTTTTTCTTTATCAAGTAAAGAATTACTATTATTTTTTCTATCATCATAATCTTTTCTAAAAACTAAATATTTTAAGTGCATTTTTTTATCAAGAATAGGCAAACAACTAATCTTCTTTTCCCAAATTTTATCATTAGCTTCTTTTAAAGTTATTCCTTCATATTCAAAAAATAAATCTTCTCTTTTAGTCATGAACGTTGAAATAGGTGCATCTAGGCTATCACGTGATAATCTATAATCTTTATCAGTTACAAGTCCTAAAAATTCTCCCTCTGCAGTTCCATCATCAGTAACCATAACTGTAGAATGATTGGTTTGTTGAACTAATTCAACTATCTCTCTTAAGGTCGTATCTGGTTTAACATTAGAATCACTTACTACAAATCCAGCTTTACTCTTTTTTACTTCAAGCACCATTTTTGCTTGATTTTCAATACTTTGAGATCCATAGATAAAAGCAACTCCACCTTCTCTAGCAAGAGCAATTCCCATATCAACTCCTGAAACAGATTGCATGATAGCTGATACCATTGGAATATTAAGATTTATCTCAGCTTCACTTCCTTTTTTAAATTTTACAAGTGGTGTTTTTAAAACCACATTTTCAGGTATACATTCTTTAGTTGTTAAATTAGGTAATAACAAAAACTCACTAAAAGTTCTTGAAATATCAGGTAATATTTTACTCATTTTCTCCTCCTTAGTTATTAGTAATTATATATTCTTTGCTAAAATTTGACAAGTCTTTTCATGAAAAAAAACAAGTTATTTTTTTAAACTTGTTTTAATATTTTCAATACTAAAATTATTATCATGATATTTTAATTCCAAAGTTTTATATCCAGCATACTTATAAATGTTAGTATTAGGCACTAATTCTTCTAAAGCAAATGTTACATAAACTTTATCTTCTTTTATATCAATATCAACGATATTATGTGTTAAAGTTTGATATTCAAATTCACTAAAAGTTAGAACCACTTTATTTCCTTCTTTATAAAGTCTTGTTTTATCATCTTCATTATATTCAGTATTATATTTAATATTTATATCATCAATATCTAAATAATTTTTGAAATTAGCATTTAAAGTATTTATATCCATTTCCATTTTACTAACTAAACACTTTTCATCACTATCATCACATACTGAATATTCTACATCTTGACTCCAAATAAAGAAACTAGCAAATTTAATTAAATCATCATTTGTAAGATTCTTTTTTGAAAACTTATCATAATTATAAATAATAGCCCTTCCATTTTTAACGAAGTTCTCAACCATTTCTTTAGTTATACCATAATCTTTTTCAATATAATCACTACAAACTTTATCAAGATTAATATCTTTCTTTTTAAAATAATTATTATATAATATAAATATTAATAAAATTATTGCTAAGAAAATAATAATAGTAAAGAGAATACTTACAAAACTTTGAATTTGATCATAGATATTTGCAGATTTAACTTCTTCTTTATCTTCCTTTACACTTTCTTTTTGAATATCATTCTTTTCTTCTTTTTTATTATTATCTTCTAACTTATTTTCATTTTCTTCTTCAACTTTTGATTTTTCTTTCTCTTTTTTAGGTTTAACTTTACCATCAAGAGATGAAAATTCCAAAACAGGAATTACTTTTTTTATTTCATATTCCTTTTTTACATCAGTTTCTTTTTCTTTTTTTATCTCTTTGTTTTGATCTACTTTAACTGTATTTTTATTATTTTTTATATTACTTTGATTATTTTTACTTTTTTTCTTACCCATATATCCCCCTTAAGATTACTACTCTTCTACTTCAAATTCTTTCAAAGTTCCATCATTACTCATAATTTTATTTACTTGCTCAGTTGCATTTTTTAATTTTAAATCACATACTTTAGCAATTTCACAAGCTTCATTAAACTTATTCATAGCTTTATCAAGCTCTACTTCACCACTTTCAAGCTCTTTTACAATACTTTCAAGTTTTTTTATATTTTCTTCAAAACTTACTTCTTTTCCCATTTTATTTCTTAACCTTTCTTTTGATATCTTTATCATGAGTTGTATTTAAATTAATAACTCCATTATTATCAGTCACAACTTCTGTATAATCACTTAAACTTCCAAATCTTTTTAATCTAGTTTTAATAGTTATTTCATATTTATAATTATCTTTTAGAAATAATATGCTATCTTTGAGTTTTTCATATAACATCATAGTACTTTCAACATCACTTGCATTATTTAAAGTCATCATATAAGAATCCACTACTTCTGGAACACTTAATCTAGTTTGATATAGTTTATCTCGCTCACTATCAATAACAGTAAAACCTCGATTAGATTCTTTATCTTCAACATCCATAGTAATATAGGATTCAATAAATTTATTAGAAAATTTATATTTAAGACGTCTAAATTTTATATTATCTTTTTCTATTTCAAGACTAGGATTTTCACTCTTTGTAAATATTTTACTAAATCTTAAAGATTCATCATCTTTGTTAAATAAAGTTACTTTACTTAATATTGGATTAATTTCTTCATAAGATTCATTTTCATTAATCATAACTTTTTTAGTAGTATAATGATATTTATATCTAGTATCATCTTTACTATTATCATTTACTTCAACTTCAACACAATTGTTAGTATGATCAAAATAAACAATATATTTACATTTTTCCATATTAGTATCTACTAATAAATCCATATATAAAACTTTACCAAATTTATCTATCTTATAATCATCTATTCTAACACTTTTTAAATAAGTTAAATTATAAGGATTACTTGAATGATTAAATCCATAGGCATATTTTTCTCTAATTTTACTAGGATCTTTATAAGGACTATCTATTCTAAAAATATTTTCAAATAAGTCAATTATATCTATTCCAAAATTAATATAAAAATTATATTTAGTTTTACTACTTATACTTCCATTTCCATAAAATATTTCGGTTTTATTCATATGTTTTTATAACCTCACTTTCAATATAACCATCAACTAGTTTTGTAACTAACTTATTACCCTTTTTTACTTCTTTAATACTTTTTAAATTCTTAGAATCAAGAGTTGTAATTGTATAACCTCTTTTAATTGTTGTAATTGGATTTAATACTTCAATTTTATTTAGAAGATTAGTATAAGTATTAATTTTGTTTTGAATTAGATTAGATATTCCAGTATTTAATCTTTTTAAAATATCATTATAAGTATATAGTTTATCTTTATATAATATATTAGGATTTTTAAAAATAAAACTACTTTTTAAAATATTTAAATCATTTTTCTTATTACTTAAATAAACATTCATATTGATTAATAATTTTTCATATAAAGTGTCAAACATTTGTTCTTTTATTTCATAAATTCTTTTAGGATTTTTAAATACTGGACTTAAGATTAGACTATTTAATTTTTCTTTATAAATGTTAATTAAACTATAAATTGCTTTTGATAGTCTAATATTAACTTGATTTAAATAATTTCTAACATCAACTATATTTGGAACGGCCATTTCAGCAGCACCTGTTGGAGTTGGAGCTCTTTTATCAGCTACAAAGTCAGCTATTGTAAAGTCTACTTCATGACCAACGGCAGAAATTATAGGAATTTTAGAATCATAGATAGCTCTAGCTACTACTTCTTCATTAAAAGGCCACAAATCTTCAATCGAGCCTCCTCCTCTTCCTACAATTAAAACATCTAAATCATAGTTATTTGCAAGTTTTATATTCTTAACGATATCATCTTTAGCAAGTTCTCCTTGAACTAGAGATGGAAAGAGAATTGTTTCACATAAAGGCCATCTTCTTTTAATTGTTGATAATATATCTTTAATAGCAGCACCCGTTGGAGCTGTTACAATTCCAATTTTTCTAGGAATTTTTGGAATTACCTTTTTATGATCTTCTCTAAATAATCCTTCTTTAGCAAGTTCTTGTTTTAACTTTTCAAATTGTAAATATAAATTACCAAATCCATCTTCAAGCATTTCATCTACATAGATTTGATAAGCACCAGTTGCTTCATAGACTGTAATTCTGCCAGTTACTAGAACTTTCATACCATCTGCAACAGGGAACTTAACATTTTTAGCATTTCCTTGAAACATAATAGCATTTATTCTAGAGTTTTCATCTTTTAAAGTAAAATAGAAATGTCCTCTTGAGTGATTCTTAAAATTTGATATTTCTCCCTTTAGAAAAACAACTCCTAAATTAGGATCATTATCAAATTTATATTTTAAATAACGTGTTAGTTGAGTTACACTGATGTAATTATTCTTTTCCATTTAAATCCTCTTTATGGTAAATAGCATCCATAACAGCATTAATCATACCAACAACTTCATAGTCACTATAATTCTTTGCAAGTTCAATTGTTTCATTTATACAAACAATTGCAGGAGTATCAGTATAAAGAAGTTCAAAAATACCAAGAGATAAAATGGCTTTATCAACTTTACTTAATCTATCAATCGTCCAATCTTTTAAATATTTATTAGCAAGTTTAGTTATTTCATCTTGATGTTTAATAACACCATTTACAAGTGTATTAACAAATTCATTTTCAACTTCAAGCTGTTCTTTAATTAAAGTTTCAACATCATACTTAACATTTGTATTATCAAGAATATATACTTGATAAAGTACTTTAACACAAATATCACGTAACTCAGATCTATTTCTCACAAAAAATCACCAATATAATTTTATCACATAATTCCTAATTTTTTTAATATTTTTTTAAAAAATTCAAAAAGTTTTTGAAAAAATGCCCTAAATCCACCAATTTTAGGTTCATCTTCTCTTATTTTGGTATCATCTTCTGTTTCTTTATCGTTATTTTGATAATCATTATTAATTTCATCTTTTTCTATTTTCTCTTCTTCAGTAGTATCTATTTCAGAATTATTAGCTACTTCTTTTTTAGGTGGCTCCTCTTTAATTTCTTCTTTTAAATAAAGTTTACCATATTCACTTGTATATGCAATCCACATATTATTACCTATTTTATACCAAGTGTAACCAGCATCTATCTTATTATCTAAAATATTATAGATACCTTTTCTTATATAACCCAATATTTTACCATTTGGATTATCTCTTAACCTTAAATTAGAAATTAGAACCTCTATTTGATCTTTAAATAAATCTCTTGAAGTAGGTGTACCAATTATACTAACTTCAACTGGAAATTCATAAGTTTCATAGTTTTCAAAATTAATAGAATACCAATCTTTATTAATATCACTACTTGGAAACCAGCCAAAATGAAGATGAATTCCTGTAACTTCTCCTGTTGCTCCAGTTATTCCAATTACAGTATCTTTAGTAACCTTCTCTCCTTTTTTTACTTTAATACTATCTAAATGTTGATATAAAGCTCCATGTCCTAAACTAGGATAATTAATATAGACATAATTTCCTAAAGCTTTTTGAAATCCAGTTTTAATAACCTCACCAATTGTAAGTCCATAACAAGGAATCTTTTTACCATTTGTTCCATAATCAACTCCTGCATGTAAACTTCTTTCATTACTTATTGGATTAATTCTATATCCAAAAGGACTTGTTATATAAGGATCAAAATTTCTAAATAATCTTTGTCCATTTTTACTCATATTATTACCTCCATAATATTATATTAAAAAGAAAAAAGAATAAATAATTAGATTATCTATTCTTATTCAACTACATTACCTAATTTTTTAAAGATAAACTTGATAGCTGAATCAACAATATGTTCAGCTTTACTAGATAAATTTAAAGAAAATTTACTAGTTCTTGTACTATAATCTTCTTCTTCCTCTTCGTAGTCTTCAAGAGAAATATCCTTTCCATCCTTAATATCTTGTTCAAATTGTTCTATTTTTTCATTAGTAAGTAGTATCTTATCATTTTGTCTTTTCTCATAATAACCGTTAGAATAAGCATAATAAAGTCCTAAGAAAACGACAATTAATAATAAAACTCCTCCTTTAAAAGCTTTCTTTTTCATTTAATCACCATTTGCATTTTAGCATATTTATTTGTCAAAATTTAACAGATTAACGACCTGAATTAATATAATTATAAATACAACTTGCCATTACTTTTAAAGAATTTGCAACTTCTTCAATAGTATTTTCTACTCCCCCTACTTCAATTAAAAAAGTATTTTTATTAAAATCTTGATTATAAATCCCATTTACTCCTTTTCCTTCTTTTTTATAAATTCCTCTTGATAATCCAGGATAATTTTTATTTAAATATTCATTCATATCTTCCATTAATTTTTGATTTTCCTTATAATTATCATTTTCAAGACCTAATAAGAACATAACTTTAGCATAAGTAGTGTCACCAATTGTAATTGTTGTTGCTTTTTTACCAACACTATCTCGATGTAAATCAATAAAATAAACTAAACTGGGATTTTCTTTTTTTCTACTTTCCAATAATCTTCTACTTACTTTATAACTATCTGAATATTTTAAACCTTCCTTATTAACTATATCAATTGTATTTTCAGTTTCAACTAAACTAAATAATCCAAGATTTTTAAGTTCATCTTCTAAAATATAACTTGCTGTTTTAACATTAGGAACTATATTATAAACATCATTTTTAGAATAACTATATTCTTCATCAGAATGAGTACTATAAATATAAATTGTTTTTTCTTCATTGTTATAAGCAAAGTTTGAAACTTCGAGAGCTTTTTCTTTTTCGTTTTGAATTTCCTTTTTAATAAAATGTTTACTCTCTTTAATTCTATTAAGATACATACTTAATAAATCTACTTTATAACTATATACCTTATTTTCTTGAAAACAATTTGTAATTAGATGAATAAAGTTAATATTATTAGTTTTAAGATTTAAAGTGTAACTAAGATAGATAGTTAATATTAGAAGCATTATAACGATACTAGTATAAATTTTTTTCATTTTAAATTATATTCACCCATTTAACTTTATGCAAAACTTTTTAAAATATGAAAAAGAGAAATTTAAAATTTCTCTTACTTATTCTATTGCCACTTGATAAGGAGACGAAGAACTTCCAGTACCATCAACAAATACAACATTTGAAGTTAGATA
>CANRCN010000026.1 GCA_947629135.1 uncultured Bacilli bacterium
AAGAAGTTATATTGATAAATTAATAAGATTTAATCAAGATATGAAGGATAGTGATTCAGAATATATAATTTATTGTATAATTAAGTATTATTATGGTTTGAAGGTAAAAGAGGTAAAAGAACCTTTACCTACCTTGCCATTTATTGGTTCAAAAAACTATAATGAAGAGTTGATTTATGATTTGTTAGAATCTAAGGATAATATAATCGATCAATGTAAATTATTAAGAGAGAATATGAATCAAAACGATATTTTAAAATATATAGAGGAACTTTTAGATAAGTATTATTATGATGAATCACTTGTAGGTCTTAATCGTGATTTTGAGATTTATTGTATTAATAAATATTTTTATGGATTAGATGTTAAAAAGGTTAAACCTAGTAAGATTAAACTTTATGCTTAGATAAAAAAGGAGGAAAAGTAATGGAAAGAATAGAATTTAATGCTTTAACAAATATGAGTAAGAAAAATTTACCTGATCCAATTAAGATTATTGAGAAGGCAATTAGTTTAGGACAAAGAGGAATTGCAATTACGGATTTTAATAATGTAAGAGCATTCCCAATTGTTTGTAAATACTTAAGTAGTAACAATATAACTAACTTTAAAGTTATATATGGAGCAAAAGTTAAGATGCTTGTAAATGAATTTTTAGTTACTATTAATATAATTGTTAGAAATGAAAAAGGTTTAAAAAATCTATATAAAATAATTAGTTTAATTTCTAAGAATAATTTAGATTTAAAGAAAAAAGTAATTACAAGAGAAGATTTAGTAAGTTTAAGTAATGGCTTATTATATGGACTTGATGTAAATAAAATGCTTGATATCTATGATGATTTAAGTGATGAAGATATTGTAAGTGATATGATGTGGTATGATTTTATCATGGTAAGAAGTGATGAAAGAAATCAAGATAAATTAAAAAGAATAATTAATTTAGCAAGAGATTATCGAAAAATAGTAATAGGAATATCTGAGGATTCATATTTAAAAAGTACAGAAGAATTAATGAATGATTTTGCATTTTTAGATTCTGATACTGCTTATGATATTGTTATTGAAAATCCTAATTTATTAAGTGATTTAGTTGATGATAATATTCTAATATATGATAATCATGTCTATTTACCTAAAATTAAAAATAGTAAGAAAATATTAAAAGATGAAGTTTATAAGAAAGCAAGACTTATTTATGGAGATAAGTTACCTAAAGAGGTAGAAAAAAGAATTGAATTAGAATTATATGGAAGAGATTCTTTAAAAAATAAAGGTATAATTGGTTCTAATTATGAGACTATTTATTTAATTTCTAAAATGTTAGTTGATTATTCTAAAAGTTTGGGCTATCAAGTTATGCCAAGAGGTGGAGTAGGTGCCTCATTTGTTGCTTTTTTATTAGGAATAACTAATATTAATCCTTTACCAATGCATTATTATTGTGAGTATTGTCATGAATTTTATATTATAGATGAAGATAAGTATAAAACTTTTCATGAAATGCCAGATAGAATTTGTAAATGTGGTAAAACATTACTTAAAGATGGTTATAATATTCAAGTCCAATTATTTTTAGGATATGATTTAACTAAAAGGCCAGAGATAAATATAAATTATGCAACCGAGATTGAAGATAAATTAGAAGACTATCTTAAACAATTACTTAAAGAAAATACAGTTATTAGGGCTGGTACTTATAATTCTAAAGGAATTCCTGGTATAAATCCAGGGGGGGTTATGATATTTCCTGATTATGTAGAAGTAGAAGACTTTACTCCAATTGAATATTTAAGTAAGAATTTAATAACAACTCATTTTGATTATCATGATTTAACTAGGAATATTTTAAAGATCAATTGCCTTTATCATGATATTCCAACTTTACTTTCAAATATAAAAGAAAATAACAATAATCGTATAGATGATAACAATTTAAGTGAATATTCTTATCTTTTAGGAGAACACTCTAAAACTTTTAAGGAAATAGTTAAACTATTAAAACCTAAAAACTATTATGAGTATGTTATATCTTTTGGACTTTCTTATGAAAATTTATTTACTAATTATAAAGAATTATTAATTAACAAACAAATAACAATTAAAGATATAATTGCTTCAAGAGAAGATTTATATGATTATCTTCTAAGTTTAAAAATAGATTCTAGAACTTCTTATCTAATAGCAGACTATATTAGCAAAGGGAAAAAAGAACATTGGAATGAAATAGAAGAATATTTAAAAACATACAAGGTTAAAGATTATTATCTTGATATATTATCTAAAGTAACTTATTTACCTTATAAAGCTCATCTTATTAGTTATATAAATTCTTATTTAGAATTTTTAAAACATAAAGATAATTAGAATTTTATTAAAATTAAATAAAGAAAAGGAGAAATATGAAAGTAAGAATTTTAAAAGGAACTGACCAGATAGGTGGTTGTATAACTGAAATAACAAGTAATAAAGGAACTAAAATAATTATTGATTATGGAGAAAATTTAGATGGTTCTGAGCAAATAAAAATACCAGGGTTAACTAGTGCTACCAATCATAATGTTGATGCAGTATTTATTAGTCATTCTCATGGTGATCATATTGGATCAGTGTATCAGATTATAGAAGATATTCCTATCTATTTAGACAAGAAAGGAATGGAAATTTATAATATTCTTTGTGATATGTCACATAATTATTCTAAAAAGGTTCGACCTGAAATTAAAAATATTCATTATTTTGAATTTCAAAAACCAATTGTTGTGAAAGACATAATTGTTATTCCATATATTGTTGATCATTCAGCTTATAATTCTGCTATGTTTTTGATTTATGTTGATGGAAAAAAAGTATTATATACTGGAGATTATCGTTGTCATGGAAAAAAATGGGTTTTATTTAGACCAATGTTAGAAAGAATTGGTAAAATAGATTTACTTATTACGGAAGGAACAAACTTAACTAGAAATAAAAATGATTTAGATAATTCTGTAAAAGTATTGAAAGAAAAAGATTTAATTAAAGAATTTCAAAAATATGCAAATTATGATCAAATATATTTTATGACTTCTAGTAGTAATATCGATAGAATAGTTTCTCTATATAAAGGATTTATTCCAACTCATGAATTTATTATGGATTTAAGTATGAATTCAGTAGCAAGTACTTTAGAAAATATTCCTAACTCCAATACGTTTAAAAATGTAAAAACTTTCATTACAGATAAACAAAAGAAATGTGCTGAACCATATGGAAGATATATTAAACATACTAAAAACGTTATTGAAGACTTACCTTTTGGTTCTAAATTTGCTGTTTCTGTAAAAAACTCGATGAAAAGTTATTTAAAGCAAAATCAAGATAAAATTCATAATGCTTGTTTAATTTATTCGATGTATGATGGTTATATAGATGACGATTGGGATACACCAAGTACAAGAAATTTTGTTAATTACTTACGTAATGATTTGCATATTCCTTTTTTTGAAATTCATACATCTGGACATGGAGATATAACTTCAATGAGATTAATTAATAAATATTTAAAACCCAAAAGAGTTATTGTAATTCATACTGAAAATAGGGAAGAAGCATATAAAGTTGCCAAAGAAATATATGGTGATAAAGTTAAAATAACTGTAGACAATGAAGAAATTGAAATTTAAAAAATTGTTTTTCTTTTAAACTAAGATAATTTTTATAATGAACTATGCCTTAGTTTTGACTGTGACAAGCAAATAAAACTGTATTGTGTTATAATATAAATTAAAGGGAGGATATAATGTTGAAAAATATGCTACATTTATAGTGTAGTATTTTTTAATTATTTTTTACCATTGATATATTTCCTGTTAAAATTAACTTTTATATTATAAAATCTTAATGTGAAAGGAGAAAAAATTACCCAACAAGAATTAGCTGAAAAATTAGGAGTATCAGATTGGATTATTGAAAAGAATAGTAACCCAACAGATAGTGATTTAATGAAATATTGTAAGTAAATTTAAGTAAAAGATAATATCAATTTTGGTATTATTTTTTTTATATAAAAATATAATTAGAGTTAATAAAAATGTGTAAAAACAAAAAGTTATGTCTATTGACAAAACTAAGTAATTTGGTTACAATACAAGCATGATTAGTCAATGAATGGAAAAAAAGTATTTATGCTTAGTACTAACCAAGAAAGAGATACAAGATGAAGAAATTAAATGAGTTCTGTGAAAAAATATGAAGTTGCTTTATGGCAAGCTCTTGCTGCATTATGATTTTTTCTAGAGTATTTTTTTGAAAGAGTGAAGGTATTTTAGGAGCTGGTTCTTTTTGGGCATTTCTAGCAGTTCTTGAATTTATAAAAGTAAAAATAAAAAATAAAAAGTAATAAAATATAAAGTAGATAAATAGGCTAATATTCCTACTTTTTTATTTATATAAAAAAGAAAAGTAAACCATTGGTGTGTTTAAAAATTGAAAAAATAGTTTATGATTTTATTGAAAGGAGCAAAGTATGGATCAAGAAAAAATTGGTAAATTTATTGCTTTAAAAAGAAAATCAGTTAATCTTACTCAAGAAGAACTTGCTGAAAAACTAGGCATTACTAAAAATGCAGTTAGTAAGTGGGAGAGGGGATTGTGTCTTATGGATATGTCATTACTTAAACCTATAAGTGAAATATTAGGAGTAAGTATAAATGAAATACTTGCAGGCGAAAAGATAGAAGAAAAAGATATAGAAAAAAAGAGTGAAGAAAATATTATCAATTTAACTGAATTAGTGACTTTAAAATCTATGAAATATGGTATTATTGGTATGGCTTTATTTTCTATCATTTTAATTTTTATTTCATTTCTTAAAGATACATCAATGGCATCTATTGTTAGTTTATTATGTGCTTATAACTGTGTTACTTTTATAAGTCGTTATAAAATAAGAAAAGATAAAACAGATTTATTTACTGGAATTATGTTCTTTATTGGTGTTATATGTAATACAGTTGCTTTTGTAATATCTTAATATTTAAAAAATTAGCTCTAGTTTAGGGTTAATTTTTTTTAGATTATAAGTAAGTCTTTTTATTGAATAAATCCATTGCTTTTGATATAATATTTAAGTACGAAAAAATCAAGGAGGCATTATGATAAAAAAAATATTAAAATCTGTTCGTGAATATAAAGTAGTTAGTATTTTAACTATAGTTTTTATTTCTTTAGAAGTTATTCTTGATGTTTTAATTCCGATTCTTATGACAAGAATCATTGATTATGGAATTAATATGAAAGATTTAAATACTATTATAATTATTGGAGGAATTTTAGTATTAATTTCTTTTTTATCTTTACTTTTTGGTTACTTATCAAGCAGGTATGCAGCTATTGCCTCTAGTGGATTTGCAAGAAATCTAAGACATGATATGTATTATAAAATTCAAGATTATTCTTTTTCAAATATTGAAAAATTTTCTTCATCTAGTTTAGTTACAAGACTTACAACTGATGTTAATAATTTACAAATGACTTATCAAATGCTTATTAGAATTGCAATTAGGTCTCCATTAATGTTTATTTTTTCTTTAGTTATGGTTTATATGATTAATCCTAAGATTTCTTTTATATTTTTAATTGTAGCTCCTATTCTTGGCTTTTTATTATTTTTTATTGCTAATAAAGCTCATCCTTTATTTGAAAAAGTATTTCAAACTTATGATGATTTAAATAATCGAGTTCAAGAAAATGTAAGGGGAATTAGAGTTGTTAAATCTTATGTTCAAGAGGATACTGAAATAAAAAAATTTAATATTATATCTAATAAAATTTATCATAATTTTATTAAGGCTGAAAAGTTAGTGGCTTTAAATACACCTATTATGAGGTTTTGTATTTATACTGCAATTGTTTTAATTTGTTTTGTGGGTTCAAGATATGTTGTTGTTGGGAGTCTTACAACAGGACAATTAACTGGAGTTATTACGTATGCAGCTCAGATTTTAAATAGTTTTATGATGCTTTCAATGGTATATGTTAACTGTATAATTTCTATTCCTTCAATGGAAAGAATTGTTGAAGTTTTAGATGAAGAGGCAAGTATAAAAAATAATGATAAACCAATTAAGGATGTAGCAAATGGTGATATAGAATTTCAAAATGTATCTTTTTCATATAAAAAAGGAAAAGAAGTTTTAAAAAATATTAATTTAAAAATTAAGTCTGGAGAAATGATTGGAATTATAGGAGGGATTGGATCTAGCAAGAGTACTTTAGTTAATTTAATTCCAAGACTTTATGATGTTACATCTGGTAGTATTAAAATAGCAGGAAAAGATGTTCGAGATTATGATATAAAAACCCTTCGTGATTCAGTTTCGGTTGTTCTTCAAAAAAATGTTTTATTTAGTGGAACAATTAATGAAAATTTGAAATGGGGAAAGAAAGATGCAACTTTAGATGAAATAAAAAGTGTTTGTGAAATTGCTTGTTGTAATGAATTTATAAAAAAATTTAAAGATGGATATGATACTTATATTGATCAAGGTGGAACTAATGTTAGTGGTGGACAAAAGCAAAGATTGTGTATTGCAAGAGCCTTATTAAAAAAGCCTAAAATAATAATATTAGATGATTCTACTAGTGCTGTTGATACTAAAACAGAGGCAATGATTAGAGATGGATTTTCGAAATATATTCCTGAGGTAACTAAAATTATTATAGCTCAACGAATTTCTAGTATTGAAGATTGCGATCGAGTTATTGTTTTGGATAATGGAGAAATTTCTGATTTTGATACTCCTCAAAATTTATTAAAAAATAATAAAATTTATCAAGAGGTTTATTATTCTCAAGTTAAGGGAAGTGATTCTAATGAGTAAAAAAAATAAAAAACATACTCTTTTACGTTTATTGAAATACATTACTAAAAGATTTAAAAAGCAATTACTAGTTATTATTTTAGCAATTATTATTAGTTCTATTTGTCATGTCTATGGTCAATTGTTTTTACAAGTTTTAATTGATGATTATATCACACCTTTAATTGGAAATCCTAATCCTATTTATACGTCTTTATTTAAGGCTATTGGTTTCATGGCTTTGGTTTATTTAATTGGAGTCTTTACAACATGGTTATATTCAAGATTAACTGTAAATGTAAGTCAAGGTGTTTTAAAACAAATTAGAGATGATATGTTTAAACATATGGAAACTTTACCAATTCGTTATTTTGATGATAATAATCATGGTGATATTATGAGTTATTATATAAACGATACAGATGCTTTAAGAGAAATGATTTCTATAAGTATTCCTAATTGTGCTAGTAATGCAGTATTAATTCTTGCATCATTCATTTCAATGTTAACTTTAAATGGATATTTAACTTTAATGATTATTTTTGGTGTTAGTATTATGCTTATAATAGCAAGATATATTGGAAAAAAATCAGCAACTTATTTTATTGCAAGGCAAAAGACTGTAGCTAAAGTAAATGCTTATATCGAAGAAATGATTGATGGCCAAAAAGTAATACAAGTATTCACTCATGAAAATGAGGCTAAGATGAATTTTGATAAATTAAATGAAGAATTATTTGAGAATACTAAAAATGCTAATATTTATGCTAATATTATTATGCCAGTTATGGGAAATGTTGGTTATTTAGTTTATGTAGTAATTGCAATTTTAGGTGGAATATTAGCAATTAAAACAACAACTTTATCAGTTGGAGCTATTGCATCTTTTCTGCTTTTAACCAGAGGATTTACAATGCATATTAATCAATTATCTCAACAATATAATTCAATTGCCTTGGCTTTAGCTGGAGCAACTAGAATTTTTAAGTTAATTGATGAAGAAAGCGAAAAGAATGATGGAGAAGTAACGTTAGTAAATGCTTTATATACGGAAGATTTAAAGTTAAAAGAATCTAAGGATTATACAGGCATTTGGGCTTGGAAAAAGAAAAATAACGAGTTAGTTGAATTAAAAGGTGATATTCGTTTTAATGCAGTTGATTTTTCTTATGTCAATGGTAAAAAAGTTTTAAATGATATTAGTTTATATGCTCATCCAGGTCAAAAAATTGCTTTTGTTGGAGCAACAGGTGCAGGAAAAACAACAATTGCTAATTTAATAAATCGTTTTTATGATATTAACGAAGGAACTATTTTATATGATGGAATAAATATTAAAGATATTAATAAAAATGATTTAAGAAGATCTTTAGGAATGGTTTTACAAGATGTTAATTTATTTACAGGAACAATTATGGATAATTTACGATATGGAAACTCTAATGCTAGTGATTCAGAATGTATTGCAGCAGCTAAACTTGCTAATGCTTCACAATTTATTGAAAAATTACCAAATGGTTATAATACTATAATTACTGATAATGGAGATAATTTATCTCAAGGACAAAGACAATTATTGGCAATTGCTAGATGTGCAGTAAGTAATCCACCAGTTATGATTTTGGATGAAGCAACCTCAAGTATTGATACAAAAACTGAGAAAGATGTTCAAGAGGGAATGGATAAATTAATGAAAGGAAGAACAGTTTTTGTAATTGCTCATCGCTTATCAACTATTCGTAATTCAGAAGCTATTATAGTTTTGGAAAATGGAAAAATAATTGAAAGAGGAAATCATGATGATTTAATAAAATTAAAAGGAAAATATTATGAACTTTATACAGGAGCTTTTGAATTAGAATGAAATTGATTATAAGAGAAAAAAAGAAAACAATATATATATTTATATTGATTGTTTTAATTGCAGGCATTGGAATTTATTTAGGATTAAAAGGAAAGGAGCAAGAAAATATAGTGAACGATAATATAATAAATAAATTAGAACAAGAAAATAATATTGCTAAATTTAATTTTGAAACTAAAACAGTAAAACTTAATAGCGGCTATGAAATGCCTTTAAATGGACTAGGAACTTATAGCTTAACAGGCGATACTTGTTATAATGCTGTATCTAGTGCTTTAAAATCAGGTGTTCGTTTAATTGATACAGCTTATATGTATGGTAACGAAGAAGAAATAGGCAAAGCAATTAGAGATTCGGGAATACCTAGAGAAGAAATATTTGTAATAACAAAAATATATCCTAGTCAATTTGATAAAACAAAAGAAGCAATAGAACTTGCTTTAAAGAAGTTGGATATTGAATATATTGATATGATGCTTTTACATCATCCAGGTGAAGGTGATGTTGAAGCTTATAAAGCTATGGAAAAATATGTAAAAAGTGGTAAAATTCGTTCTTTAGGACTTTCTAATTGGTATGTTGAAGAATTAAATGATTTTCTTCCAAAAATAAATATTATTCCTGCTCTTGTTCAAAACGAAATTCATCCATATTATCAAGAAAATGATGTTATACCATTTATTCAAAATTTAGGAATTGTTGTTCAAGGATGGTATCCATTTGGAGGAAGAGGTCATACTAGCGAGTTATTAAATAATGAAACAATTACAAGAATTGCTAATAATCATAATGTATCATCAGCACAAGTAATTCTTCGTTGGAATTTACAAAAAGGTGTCGTTGTAATACCAGGATCTTCTAATCCAGATCATATTAAAGAAAATATGAATATTTATGGATTTGAATTAAATGAAAATGAAATGCAAGAAATAAATTCTTTAGATAGAAATGAAAAACATGATTGGTATTAAAAATCTATGAAAGCAAACTAGTATAAAGTTTGTTTTTTATAATTTCTTCAAAACTTAAAGTGTTAAAATAACAATTTACAAATTAAAATTATTGTGATATATTTACTATGGAAAATGGAGGAGATATATGCAATTTGAAGATAGTCCTTATAAAATTGAAGATTTAGAAAAATTTCGAGATAATGATGGTTTCATTGATTTAGAAAAGGTTGGTTTAAAATTTCCTAATAGTACTAAAGAATCTAGAGGTAGTCAAGATAGAATTAAAAACTGGGTTAATTTTAATGGTACCAAAGTTTTAATAAAAGGTGAAAGAAAACTATTAGATGAAAGAAATTATGGTTATTATGCTGAATTAATTGTTGAAGAAATAGGTAAAAAATTAAATATCCCAATGGCTCATTATGATCTGGTTAAAGTAAAAGATAAAGATACCGAAGTATATGGTAATATGTCTTTCATGATGTATAATTTTGTTAATGAAGATTTAATTAGTATTCATGATTTAATAGGAGAGGATAAAGAAGATAATAAATTCTTAGATTCATCGGATTTAAATAGGGTATTAACAAAACTTGAAAATAAGTTTAAAGAAATGGGATATAACAAGGAAAAAATAGATGAACTTATATTAGAATTTAAAAAACGACAAGCATTCTCTATTTTAGTTTTAGAAACAGATAAACATATTGAAAATTATTCGTATGTTAAGAGTACCAAAGAAATTAAATTAAGTCCTAATTATGATAGTGAAGCATCATTACTTTTAGATAATGATATTTCAACTATTGATAAAATATTAGAAGATTATAATACTTTAAAAGAAGTTACCGATATTGCACTTCCTAGAATTGGTTTAATAAATGAAATGAATTTTAATTCATATTGGAAAGATACTTTAGATGAATTAATCATAGATGATAGAGTTTATGAATATTGCCTAAATATATTATGTCAAAAAATAGATATGGATTTAATATTAGATAAAGTTGAAGATAGAATTAAAGCTAAATTAAATGAAAAAGTTAGATTGCTTGCTAAATATGCTTATGAAGAAAGATTTAAAGTGTTTAAGAAAATAATATTAGGTGATATTTAATTGCTTAGAAAATATTGATTTTAAATTTAAATATATTATAATAAAAGTTAGGTGATGTTATGAAGAAAACAAAACAAGTATTAAATATAATAACTTATAATATAAAGTCTTTAATTATTTTTGAAATATGTTTTAAACTACTTAGTTTAATGATATTTACACCTTTATTTATAGGTGGTTTTAATTTAATTATGAAATTAACAGGATTTAGTTATTTAACAATTGAAAACATTACAAAATTTTTACTCAATCCTATTACTTTAATTATGTTAATTATTTTATTTTTACTAATGACTTTATATACAATGTTTGATATAACTACAATTATCACGATCTTAGATAATTCTTATCATAAAAGAAAAGTTAAAGTAATGGATGCGGTTTTAGTATCTTTAAATAAATGTAAAAATGTTTTTAAACTTAAAAATATTCCTTTAGCTTTCTTAGTATTATTTTTAATACCATTTTTAAATATAGGTTTATCATCTAATTTAGTAACTACTATTAAAATACCAGAATTTATTATGGATTTTATTGTTAAAAATCAAACTTTATTAATTATCTTTAGTGTTTTAATTATAATTTTAACAATTATTCTTTTAAGATGGATTTATGCTCTTCATTACTATGTTTTAGAAGAATTAAGTTTCAAGGAAGCTAGAAGCAAAAGTATTGAATTAAGTAAAAAAAATCATTTAAAAGATTTATTAGCTTTAATAGTTATTCAAATTTCTCTTACAATTATTTATTTGATATTTATTATTCTTGGAATATTAATTATTGTTTTATTTAATAAATTATTTGGTAATATTATTTTATTAAAAAGTATTACATCAACTGTTATTTGGATTTTTATTGCTTTATCATTTATTATTGTTACAGTTTTATCAACACCTATTAGTTATGCTAGTATAAGTGTTTTGTTCTATTTACATAAAATATCTAAAAAAGAGAAGATTAATGATTTAGTAGTTTTAAAAAATAAAAAGAGTAAAAAGAATCATGGAAAATTAAAAAAAGTTTTAGTATGTATAGTAAGTCTTGCTTTTATTTTAGCAGTTATGTTTACTTATGGACTTTATAAAGGAAAATATAATTTAAATATTGAGTATATAAGAACTTTAGAAGTAACTGCTCATAGAGGAGCATCAGTTTTGTATCCTGAGAATACTTTAAGTGCTTTTATAGGAGCTAAAGAATTAGGAGCCGATTGGATTGAACTTGACGTTCAAGAAACAAAAGATGGTAAAATTATTATTATGCATGATACTAATTTTAAAAGAACAACAGGTGTTAATAAAAATACTTGGGAAGTAACTTATGATGAAATAAAAGATCTTGATGCAGGAAGTCATTTTGATAAAAAGTTTAAAGATGAAAGAATTCCACTTTTAGATGATATAATTAAATGGGCAAGAGAAAATAATATGAAATTAAATATTGAATTAAAACCAACTGGTTATGAAAAAGATTTTGAAAAATTAGTAGTTGATATTATTAAAAAATATCATTATGAAGATAGTTGTGTTATTACATCTCAAGTCTATAATGTTTTAGAGAATGTAAAAAAATATGATTCTAATATTGAAACAGTTTATGTTATGAGTTTTGCTTATGGTGATATCTTATCTCTAAGGGATGCTGATAATTTTAGTATAGAAGCTTCAAGTATAACTAATTCTTTAGTTAAAAAAGTTCATAAAGAAGGAAAACAAATATATGTTTGGACAGTTAATACTAAAGAAAATATTAATAAAATGATAGATTTAAAGGTTGATAATATTATAACTGATAATATAACCCTTGCTAAAGATATTATTTATAATAGTAAAACTAGTAATCTTATAAATGAATATATTAAAGCAATTAATAATTTATTTTAAAGGTAATTAAGTTAATCTTAGTTATCTTTTTTTGTGTAAAAAAACGTAAATATAATTGAATAAACTTGTAATAAAAATGTAAAAAGTATATAATTAAATTAATAATAGGAGGAGTTATGATTTATTTAGGAGATTTAATTAATTTTGAAGAATTTTTAAAAACAAATAAAAAGGGGGCTTTAGAAAGTGCTGCAACAGCTCCAGTTGTATATGTAGAAGATTTAAATGCATTTATTTATGATGAAAGTAAAGTTTTTTATCGTAAAGTTCCAGAACTTGCTGGATGTAGATATTTGTATGCTTTAAAGTTATTAGAAGCTATCAATAATAGATATATACCCATTTTTGATAGAAACAAAAAATTATTATTTACAGAAGAAGAATTTTTAGAATATAGAAGCAAAATGGGAGGAATTAAAGAATATACTAATGAGGATTTTCAATTATCTGATAATTTAATGTTTGAAGGATTAGAAAACTTTTTACCATTTATTGATGATAATATGAAACAAGTGTCAGAAAGAAGAAAGCCAGTTATAGAAGAAATTGTAAGATTAATGGATTCAATAGGATTAACTACAACGATTGGAAATAATTCAGGTGGTGATGTTGAATTAATCGAAGCTGGTTCAACAATTCGTGGAACAAATTTACCAGTTGCATCAGGTAATAATTGGGACTTTGACTATACTGTTAGAATTAACCCTGATAAAGTATGGGTAGTTAAAAATGCCTTAGAAAATGGACTAATTGCAAATGGACATATAACTCAAACTTCAAAATATAAAGTTAGATTGTTAGGTGTAAAAATACCAAACATGGATGGATTAATAGATTTAGATTTTTCATTAACTCCAGAAAAGGAAGAATATTTATCAACAGAAGATGCTATATCTGAGCAGCTAGAAAATATAAGAAGTCAAGATGAAGAAAAATATAGATTAGTTCTTGCTAATATTATGTTTGCAAAAGCATTTTTAAAAAAAGTTGGTGTATATAAACCTTCACGAGGTATTTTAAATGGTGATAGACAACAAGGTGGAATAGGTGGAGTAGGAATTGAAAATTGGATATTAAGAAATGGTGGAAGCTTTATAGATGCAGCAAGAGAATTTTTAAGTCATGCTGAAGGTAAGGAATTTCTTGAGTTTCAAAAAGAATATGCAATTTTAGACTTTGGTAAAAATCATGTTGAAGTTAGTAAGGGTAATTTTCCTTATGATAATTTTATTATGAAAAATATGAGACATGTAGGTTATGAAATGATGAGAGAAGCTTTAAAACAATTTGTAGAAGAATATGACAAAAATCAAAGTAAAGGAAACAGAATTTAGTATGGTGTAATTATGAGCTATCAGGAAATAGTTGATTTAATTGAGCAATTTAAGCAAAATCCTAATATGATAAACGATGATGATTATCTTGAAAAAATAAAAGATATGATTACGGATTTTTCAAATTATAATGGTGAAAAAGGAGAATACATAGAAAATAATGAAAATGTTATAAAAGAAATAATTTGCAATTCAAAATTCATTGATCGTTATTTAAATAATGATATAATATTAGTATCTTTTTTAGAATTTAATCTTGAAAATTTAGATGAAATATCGCCTAAGTATTTAAATAGAATACTTGAATTTGTTAAAAATTGTGACTTATCATATTTAGGTACTCAAAAAAATTTTTTTGATTTTATAGAAAAGCATGATAGATCATTATTAAGTAATTTTGAATTAGGAAATATATTTTCAGAAATAAATGAAGAAGTATTAGAACAATATGGTAATATAATTATAGAATATATTTACAAAAATAATAATCATATACCATTTAATTGGGCACATAGTAAAGATTTTTTTGTATATTTATATGATAAAGATAAAATGTTAATAAAAGACTTTGAGTTATTGAACATTTTTCCAACTTTAACAGAAGAACATTTTTCTAAATATCAAGATGTAATTATAGAATATATTTATAAATATAAACAAATACCAAATGGATGGAAAAAAAATAAATTGTTATTTAATTATTTTGCAAATCATGATCCAAGTTATTTAAATCAATTTGAATTAGAATCAATTTTTTTAGATATTACTCCTGAAATATATAAACAATATGAATCTATTATACTTGAATATATACGTAATAAAAACGATAAATTGAAAAAAAATTGGGGTCAGAATGAATTTTTATTTAGAATTATAGAAACTAGAGATAGAAGTTTATTATGTAAATTTGATTTATATAATATGTTTCCAACTTTAACTCCTGAAATATTAGAAAAATATGGCGATGTTATTTTAGAGTATATATATACTATTGAAAAATTTATTGGTATTTATTGGAAAAACAGCAAGGAATTATTTAATATTATTTCAAAAGATAGAGTGGATTTATTGAGCGATTTTTATTTAGGTTATATTTTTCCAAATATAACTCTGGAATTTTTTAATGAATATAAAGATGTAATCATGGCATTTATTAATAAAAATTGGAATTATATTCCTGATAGCTGGAAAGATAGTAAGATATTATTTAATTTTTTAGAACAAAATAGGAGAGATTTATTACATAAATTTAATTTATGTAATATTTTTCCAGAAATGACGGAAGAAATATTTAATCAATATAAAGATATCATAATTAAATATATAGAAGAAGTTGATTATTTTCCACTTAATTGGCAAGTTAATAAAGAATTATTGAAAGTACTTATCGAAAATAAGAGCCATTTAATTTATCAAATAGAATTAGAAAAAGTTGTTTTTATTAAATCTGATAATCCTGAATCAAAAGAAGTTATTTTTAATCAAGAATATATAGAATTATTTTCAGAGACATTAGGAATAGATAAAGATATATTAGAGAAAAAAATAAAGTATTTATATCAAAAAAATGATGAATTATTTAGAACTTTAAATTTATATATTTTAAAAATTGAAGGCTTGAATATGAGTTTATTAAATAAGTTTACTTTATATCCTGATATTCAAGAAAAAATAATTAATCTTGATAATAATTCTTTACAATATTTTATAAAAATAGCAAATATGCTTAATAAAAAAGAATATGATTTAACAAGTGTTATAGAAAAAGTTTTAAATAATATTACAAAATATAATGATTTATTAAGTAAAATAAATATTTTGGAATTAGATGAAGAAAAAATTAAAAACTTAGTATATGTTCTTGAAAGAAATGAAAATATATTTAATATAACAAGTATTGAAGATTTAAGTGATGAAAATTTTAAAGAGAAAAAGAATATATATTTCAGAAATATAGCTGTTAATTTAAACAATATGGATGCTTCAGAAATAAAGAGAGCTATATTTGAAAAGAAATATGGAATAGACTATGAAACAGCAGAGTTTATTTATAAAAGATATTACCATGATTTAGAAGAATTAAGAGAAGCAAATTTAGATCCTGAAATTATAAATATAATTGAGACATTTCATAAAATTATGTCTCTTGATTCTATTGAAGGTTTAAGAGAGCTTTATCATGGTTCTGAAATATTAGAAGCAGATTTTTATACAACTATTTCCTTTGAAACTAGTTTAAGAAAAGAATATGCAAAGATGTATAAAGAGACATTATATACTATAAATGAAAAAGATAAGTCAAAAAATCCTAAATTACAAAATGTAACTTATAATGGAAAGCATATTCAATTTTATGAAGTAAATGATAATTTTAATATGCAAATCCATGGACTAGGAGCTTATACTTTCTGGGAAAGACCAGCTAATTTTAGGGATGATTGGAATCGTCCAAAAGTTGCTTCTCATGGAATTTGTACAGCTTATATAGGAAATAATCAAATAGCTCCAGCTAGACCTAAAGGACCAATTTTAGGATTTACGAATTATGATGATAGTTCCCTTTTATTATCAGGAAACTATGATTTAGGGTCAAAGAACATCAGCTTTTCAGTTACTAAAGATATGCCAGCTAACTTTTTACCACCTAAAACAATGATTGATAGAACAAGACATACTCATAATGAAATGGTTATAGAAAGAATGAAACAAAA
>CANRCN010000027.1 GCA_947629135.1 uncultured Bacilli bacterium
AATGGAAGTATTCCAAGAGTGAATCAACACTCATTGAACGGAACACTTCCAAGTGATATAAGTATATCAGATTTAGTAAAAATTGTCAAAATTTATTCAAAAAAAAGTAGTTATTTTAGTTATATGATATAATAAATATTCATCCACAGAAAAAAATTGGATAACTTGCCATCCATAGCTTCCAACTCAAATAAGAGTTCAGCTATAATTGATGGTTCAAGCAACCAATCTGTTAAAAATATACCACAATCAATCAATAATGTCAATAATAGAGCAAAATATTCTATGTAAGATTAGTTATATAAATTTTTAAATAATATTAAATCAACAAAAAAGAACTGACCTTGATGTTTGCAATCCTGATCAGCTCATTATGTATGATATTATAAAATATAAATCAGTAAATATCATTATAGTATAATTTGACTATTTTTTAATAGTATTCATATTATTTTTATTATAGTCTTTTAAAACATTTGAAATTATTTTAATTTTATTGTATAATTATGAAGAGAAGAAAATTAGTTCTCTCTCAATTATGATTTTGTTATCTTTTATTATGATAGCAAAACCTAATTCGTGAAGTTGATATGCTGTTTCGAGGCTTTTATATCAACTTTTTCAATTTAAAAAATTTTAATACATTAATAAAAAAAAGAAAAACATAAAGAATTAGAAGTAGAACAATTCACAAAAGAATAGTTAGAAACTAAAAAAGACATCACGAGTTGGCTCAGATAATATATCTACTACCACTAATGTGATGTCTTTTTATATGAATAAGATACCATATTAAAACAATAATGTCAATATAACATTAATTTATTTTATATGAAGGATATATAAAATATGAAAGAGATAAAATATCATATTAAAATAATAAAGTCAATAACTAATTAAATTTTGATTAATTATTATAGAGTAGGGTAATAATACATTTTAAAATTTTTTTAATAATTAAAATATAAAACATAAATTGTACAAAAATAAATACATATAATAATAAAGATCTATATGAAGAACACTAGTATATATTATAAATAGAGTAATATAAATTATTAAAATATAAATAAATTTATTTTTTCTTAAATATAGAACTTAACATAATATATATTATATAAAGTTATATATTTTCCTTAAAATATATAAAATATCTAATAATTATAACTAAATTAACTATACTAATAATGTATTCTATTTTAATTAGATATCATACACATAATTTATTTGTTTTTGATATTAATTTTAAATATTTAAATTTTATTTTTTATTTATCTTATTATTTTATATTTAATTTAATATTTATTAATTAATCTATCTTACATTTATCTATTTCTATTGATAAATTATTCGACTACTTAATTAAGTTAATTTATTTTAGAACATTTAATCGAGATTGATAATTATTCATCTTTTTTATCTCGATTCGTTTTAGACCATCTTGATTTTTATTAAAATTTTAGTAGGGTACTTAGATTTTAAAAAATATGATTAATTGAGATGAACAACTATATGATTTTTGATTTCTCGATTTGTTTTAGAGCATTTATAATTTTTATCATTAATTAGTATTGCTTAAAAAACTATAAAAATTAAACTAATTTATGGATATATTAAGAAAGTCATTCCCCTACCTAAAAGCCAATTTTTGATAGGGGAAGTAACTTCATTTTTCACATATAAAATTAAAAATTCCACATAATATAAAAGGGTGATAAAAATGAAAAAAAGTCAAAACAAGAATCAAAATAAAGTTTCAAACAGATCAAATAATAATTACAGTAACAAAATGAATTCTCGTAATGAAACTAATGAACTAAGTAATAGTTCTAAAAATAATGATTCATGCAATAAGTCAGAGCAAAGCACAACAAATAGATTTAATTCAGATTGTGAATAATATCATTTACACTACTTAACTCCCCCACTCTTTTCTCTAAATACTTATTGAACTCTAGGACAAGATTTATACTACTAAACTTAAAATTTTTTAAAGCATATTCTCCAACTTGATTATTCATCTTGTTGATCATGCTCAAATCGTTATAAAAGATATTTAAGGCCTCCTTAGTAGTATAATCTTGACTAGATATTTGTTTTAGAGTTGATATATTTTTTATCTCATCAACATTCATAATAGGATTACCACCTATTTTTTTTATTAAAGAACCTAAATTTAAATAAAAGTTTGAAATATTTATAATATCGTTTTTAAAGTCCTTAATAAGATTACTACTCCCCTCTCCTTTTACATTAAAATATAAATTATATATGTTATTTTTTAAAATATAAATATTTGTTAAATACTGATTTAACATATCAGCAAAATTAAAGTTAATAAAAAGCACCTCCATATTAATATATGAAAGATGCCTAAGAAAGTTTATTTTAGTTTATCTAAAAAGCTTTTGCCCATCCAAGGTTTTTCTAATTCAAAATTGTCAGTTATTGTTGCTCCAATATCAGCTAATGTTTCTAATACATTTAATTGATGAGGATCCTTGAAAAGTCTTGAATAAACTATAACTGGTACGTTTTCTCTAGTATGAGCAAAATCTGGCATTGTTGGATCACATCCATGATCAGCAGTTATTATTAAAAGATCATCTATATTTAATTTATTTAAAATAATTGGAATTTCAACATCTAACGTTTCAATAGCTTTAGCATAGCCCTTAACGTCTCTTGTATGACCATATAAAGTATCAAAATCACTTAAATTAAGAAAACATAATCCTTCAAAATTCTTATCCATAATATCTGTTAGTTTATTAATACCTTCTTGATTATTACCAGACTTAATTATCTTGGTTATTCCATAACCATTATAAATATCATGAATTTTTCCAATTGAAATTACTTGTAATTCAGCAGATTTTAAAATATCAAGAACACTTTTATTAGGAGGAGTCAATGTATAAATTCTTGAATTACCTGTAAGAGTGTAATTACCATTTTCTCCAGTAAAAGGTCTTGCAATAACTCGACCAATTTTCCATTCTTCTCGTTTTGTTATTTCTCTTATAATTTCTGCATATTGATACAAATCGTTGATTGGAATAACATCTTCATGAGCTGCAATTTCCAAATTTGAGTCACAAGTTGTATAAACAATTAAAGATCCTGTTTCTTTATGTCTATCACCTAATTTATTAATTATTTCAATAGGATTTCCAACAATATTACCAATTATTCCACGTTTAGTATTATTAGCAATGCTTTCTAACATTTCTCTTGGAAAAGCATTTTCAGCAAATAACTTATATGATACATTAGAGTTTTCTATTCCCATTAATTCGTAATGACCAGATAATGAATCCTTACCTCTATTTTTAGGTCTTGCAATTGTATAATAGGCTTCGCTTTCTTTGTTATTCATAGTCAAGGTATTTAAAAAACCTAATTTCTCCAAATTTGGAATAAATAAATCATAATTATTAATAATATTACCTAAAGTATTAGCTCCTTTATCTCCATAATTTGCTGCATCTGCTGCTTCCCCTACTCCTAATGAATCTAGTACTATTAAAAATATTCTCTTAAATTTCATTTTAATCCTCTTTTCTTACGTTATATTTTATGTAATCATCTTTTAGCTTATTATTAACAACATGAGTATAAATACTTGTTGTTGCTATATCTTCATGTCCTAATAAAGTTTGAATGCTTTTTAAATCTGCTCCATTATTGAGTAAATCAGTAGCAAAAGTATGTCTTAAAGTATGAGGTGTAGCATGAGTTTTAATATCTTTATCTTCTAAAATATTTTTTAGAATAAAATTGAATCCCTGTCTACTTATACCTTTACCATGATTATTTAAAAATAACTTATCAGTATCACCATTTTTTGTTTTAATTAAGCTTCCTCTTACTTCTAAATAATTTTTTAAAGCTTCTTTAGCATAAGGATTTAAAGGAACAATTCTCTCTTTACTTCCTTTTCCTTCAATTAAGATAATATCATTCTCAAAGTCTATACTATAGATGGTTAAATTTACAAGTTCTGAAACTCGAAGTCCATCACCATACATTAATTCTAACATAGCTTTATCTCGATATTTAAAAGCATTTTCTAGTTTTACATCTAAAATTTTTTCAACTTCTTCTTCATTTAAAACTGTAGGTAAATACTTACCTAATTTAATAGAATCAAAGTTTTCCATGATATTATTTTTAACTTTTTTTGTTTTTAGTAAATATTTGTGTAATTCTCTAATTGAAGTTATATGACGAGCAATGGTTTTAGCTGCTAATCCATCTTTTCCAAGTTCACCTATATAATCATCAACATCCTTTAAAGTAACATCTTGGAAATCAGTTATTCTTTTCTTCTTTAAATAATTGTCATAACTTTCCAAATCTTTTTCATAGTTTAAAACTGTGTTATTTGATAATTTTTTTTCTGTTTTAATATACATCAAGTAATCTAAAATTAAAAAATCAAGTCCTATTTTTTCATCATTATTCATAATATCACAATTTTATTATAGCACATAAATTTATTTTTTTAAATAATATTCTAGTATTTTTTCATCTCGTTTAACCATAAATAAACTTTTGTATAGATCATCATACTTTGAACCTTTTAAATCTTTAAAACAATCTTTTACTAAATTGTAAGCTTTAGTTGGGATTACCCAAAGTAAATGAGAATCTTCTTCTTTTTCTTTAGTCGTTAAATGTAAAGTATTTGTATTTTCAAGAACTTTGCATTCATATATATAAGATATTTGTTTAAAATTAGTATTACTTTTTTCTTCAATTGTTATACCTAAAAATTGTAATACTTCAATAGTGCAACCAGTTTCTTCTAGGATCTCACGTTTAAGGGCCTCAATTTTATCTTCATTTTCTTCAATACCTCCTCCTGGTAACTTATATTCATTCTTTAATCTTTTATTAAAAATAGCAATTTCGCCTTTAGAATTTTTAACTATAGCTCGAGATGCATATCTTGTATCTCTAGCTTCAAAAGGCTTGTTTTCAAATCCTATATCTTCATTTCTTATAATAGCAATTAACATTTCATTTTTTAAATTATTATCTTTCATTTTAAATTCCTCTCATTCATAAAATTATTATATAACTTTTCGTTATAAATAGCAAATTTTGTTTGCTTATTTTATACATTTGTGATATCATACCAAAGGAAGGAATGATTAGATGGAAAGAATTGCAATTATTTCAGATATTCATGGTAATTTAGAGGCCTTAAAAGCTGTTTTTAAAGATATAGAAAATCGTGGTATTAAAAGAATATTTTGCCTTGGTGATATTGTTTCTAAAGGTGCTAACTCTAGTGACTGTTTAGAATTAGTTAGAAAAAAATGTGAAGTAATTATTAGAGGTAATAATGATCAGTTTATAGCTAAAGATCGAACAAATGATAACTTATCTGAAATAGATAGAGAACGTCTTGATTGGAATCAATCAATGTTGACTCTTGAACAAAGACAATTTTTAAATAATCTACCTTTTTGCTATGAATTTTATATGAGTGGTAGTTTAGTTAGATTATTTCATGCTAGTCCTAAACTTATCTATGATTTTATTGGTGATTTAGATTCTATTGAAAATAAAAGAAGTTTATTTTTACCTAGTGAGAATACTATATCACAGGAAATGGCTGATATAGTTATTTATGGACATATTCATATTCAGTGTTCAGATAATTTATATAATAGAATTAGAATTAATGTTGGCAGTGTTGGAAATGCTTTAGATTTTATTAGAAATCAAAAATATGATGCTAACGTAATGCAAACAACTAGAGCTAATTATGCAATAATTGAAGGAGAATATGGAGAAAAAAATAAAGTTGGTAGTTTTTCCTATCAATTTGTTAAAATTCCTTACAATATTGATAAAGAACTCGATGCTAATAAAAGTAATATAGAAAGGGATTCTTATATTCATGAATTAAAAGAAGGAAAATATCGTGATTCAAAAAGAATTAAAGATTCCTTCATAGCAAGACACATCGATATATCAAAAATTTAAAGTCAATTTAGACTTTTTATTTTTTGTAATTAATGGTAAAATATTTTTAGAGAGGTGATATCATGGACAAACCATTAGCAGTTCAACTAAGACCTACTTCTTTAAAAGAATGTCTTGGACAAAAGCATTTAATTGGAGAAAATAAAGTTTTTTCTAACTTAGTAAAAAATAAGAAGATCTTTTCTATGATTTTATATGGAAAACCTGGTATTGGTAAAACTAGTATTGCTATTAGTTTAGTTAATGATTTAGGTGTAAGATATAGAATGTTAAATGCTACTATTAATGATAAACATGATTTTCAAGTTGTGTTTGAAGAGGCCAAAGTTTATGATGGAATCGTTTTAATATTAGATGAAATACATAGATTAAATAAAGATAAACAAGATTTATTATTACCTCAAGTTGAAAGTGGTTTAATAACTCTTATAGGAATGACAACTAGTAATCCTTTTCATAGTATAAATCCTGCTATTAGAAGTAGATGCCATTTATTTGAATTAAAACCTTTAGAAGAGGATGATATCAAAGAAGGTATTAAAAATTGCATTAAAAAGAAAATATTACCTAATTTAAAAATAAAAAATGATGCTATTAATTATATTGCTAATGTTTCAGGTAGTGATTTAAGATATGCTTATAATTTATTAGAACTAGCCTACTACTCTAAGGAAGATGGAAATATTACTTTAGATTTTTTAAAGAGTATTGATAATAAACATAATTTCTTTCATGATAAAAATGAAGATGGTTATTATGATGTTTTAAGTGCTTTTCAAAAGTCAATTCGTGGAAGTGATGTTGATGCAAGTTTGCATTATTTAGGAAGAATGTTAAAAGCAGAAGATTTGGATAGTATTTTTAGAAGATTAACTGTTATTTGTTATGAAGATATTGGTTTAGCAAATCCAAGTATGGGTCCTAAAGTTATGGCTGCAATTGATGCTGCTGAGCGAGTTGGTTTGCCAGAAGCCATTATTCCTCTGGCTGATGTTGTAATAGAACTAGCCTTATCTCCTAAATCTAATAGTGGAGTTACCGCTATCAATAAAGTTCTTGCTGATATTGACACAGGAAGATGTGGTAATCCTCCAGATCATATTAAAACAACATCACCTGATTATAAATACCCTCATGACTATCCAAATGCTTGGGTTAAACAACAATATTTACCTGATAATATAAAAAATAAAAAATATTATATTCCTAAAGAAACAAGTAATTATGAAAGAACATTAAAACAAGTAAGAGATAAATTAGATAAACTAAAAAACGAATAAAAAAAGATTCTAGTTAAATTCTAGAATTTTTTTAATTATAATTTTTTTAAACTATTACTTTCTTTTCATGTCCAAATTTTCTTGTTAAGAACCTTAAGAATCTAAAGATAACATCATATGAATAGAATGAGAAGATAATTAATAAGAATGTAATTAAAGCTATTCGTAAATTCATACTACTTATATCAAAGAATGAGTATTGGAAGAAAATACCATAGATAAATGCTAGCAATAAAACTGTAAATAAAGTTCCTCTTAAGAAATTAAATGGTTTAGATACATGATATAAATGAATAAATCCAGTTGTACCAGTTATTAAAACTGCAATAGAACTTACAATATTATTATCAAGATTAAATGCATTCTTAAATAAAACAATTATTACAACATCTAAGAAAACTGTTACACCTGCTGGAATACTATTTTTAAATATTTTAAGAATAAAGTTTCCTGATACTATATTAGTATTTGGTTCTAAAGCTAATATAAATGATGGTATACCAATTGTACAACTAGTAATTAAAGTTAATTGAATTGGAATAAAGAAATATTCTGATCTGGTAAATAAACAAGTTAAAATTAATAAAATTGTATAAATGGTTTTAACAAGTAATAAAGATGAACTTCTTTCAATGTTATTAATAGTTCTTCTTCCTTCAGCAACGATTTCAGGCATAGAAGCAAAGTTATTATCAAGTAAGACTATTTGACTTACTGATCTTGCAGCATCGCTTCCACTTGCCATAGCAATAGAACAATCAGCTTCTTTTAAAGCTAAAACATCATTTACACCATCTCCAGTCATGGCTGTAATATATCCTTGCTTTTTAAGAGCTAAAATAATTTTCTTTTTAACAGCTGGAGTTACTCTACCAAAAATATCATATTCACTAACAGCATTTTCAAAATTATCATCAGAAATCTCCGTTGCATCAACAGCCTTTAAATCACCATCAAGTCCAGCTTTCTTAGCAATATTTAAAACCGTAATTGGATTATCTCCAGAAATTAATTTAATTTTAACTCCTTGTTTTTTAAAGAAATTAAGTGTATCCTTGGCTTCTTTTCTTATTTCATCTTCAATTAGAACAAATCCAATTAATTCAAGCTTAGTAGGATTTTCTTTCAACTCCCCTATTCCTTTAGCAACTGCTAAAATACGATATTCCTTTTGATAATTTTCAATTAAAGAATAATCTCTTTCTTTATCATTTTTAAAAACATATTCATAAGCTCCAATATAATAAGATTCATCATTTTTAAATTCAACAGCTGAAAACTTTCTTTCAGATGAAAATGCTATTTTATTTACAACTTCAACATCCATGTTTTCATTATATTTTTCTTTTAAGGCTTTAAAAGTTGGACTTTCATCATATAAACCACTTGTTATTTTATTTAAAACCTTCTTTAAATCTTCTTTAGTATAATTACCAGTTGGAATAATATCATAAACTTTCATATTACCAGTCGTAATTGTACCAGTTTTATCTAAACATATAACATTTACTCTTGATAAAGTTTCAATACAATATAATTGTTGAACTAAAACTTTATATTTGCTTAAGCGAATTATACTAACAGCCATAACAGAACTTGTAAGAAGAACTAAACCTTCTGGAATCATCCCGATTAAAGCTGCAACTGTATTAATAATTGAATCACTTATGGAGTCACCAATCACTAGATATTGATTACAAAATAAAGCTGCTCCTAATGGAATAATAACTATTGATAAGACTTTAACTATAGCTTCAAATGAATTTAAAATAACTGAATTATTTTCTTTTATATATTTAGCTTCACTTGAAATAGAATTAATATAATTATCATTTCCTACATGAATTACTTGAGAAGTGCAATTTCCTGATACAATAAAACTTCCTGATAATAAAGTATCTCCTGCATTCTTAATAATTGTATCAGATTCTCCTGTTATAAATGATTCATTTACTTCTACACTGCCTTCTCTAATAATTGAATCAACAACAACCTGATTACCATTTTTTAATTTTACTATATCATCTAAAACTATCTGATCATTTTCAATTACTAATTCTTTAGAATCTCTTAATACGGTTGCCTTAGTACTAGAAATAACTGATAATTTATCGATTATTTTTTTAGAAACAATTTCTTGAATAGTACTAATGATTGTATTACATAAGATTACTCCCATGAATAAACAGTTTTTTATAGAATAAAATACTCTACCTGAAGCAATTCCTGCTATTAAAATTGCTGCTCCTAAAAAGATATTTAAAAAGTTAAAGTAAGTAAATACATTATCAGCAATTATTTGTTTAATGGTCTTAGTAACTGGTTGATTATTATAATTAAGTAAATTTTTTGATATTCTATCATTAACTTCAACAGTCGTTAAGCCTCTAGTCAAATCTGTTTTATTAGTTAATTTCTCTTCTTTCATATACAAACTCCTTTTTATTTAATTATTTTTTATTACATCATCAATACTACCTTTGCTATTATGCTTTACAACTTCCCATTTCATTTTAGGATTTAGCAAAGCTAAAAATGCACTTATTATTCCACTTGCCATGAATAAAGAAAATAGTAAAATTGCTGGAATTAATCTAGATATTTTTTTCTTATTATAAAAGCATAAAAACCAAGTGATGAAAATGGTTCCAAGATATGATATGAAACCAAATACTAACATGATAATAATATTTTTAGTTAGAATAGAAACAACAACATTAATGATTGTAACGATTGCTAATAATATTTGATAAATTGGTCCAAATGCTAAAATAAAGCTATCAATAGCATGTAAATTATGATTTTTAATAAATCCTTTTCCTAAATCTTTTAAATATTTTTTTAAGACTTGAAGAGTTCCTAAATTCCATCTTTTTCTCTGTTTAATTGAAGGAATAAATTTTTCTACTTGTTCATCATAAAAAATAGCCTCAGATGCAAATCCTATCTTAACATTATTAATTGCACAAACTGCTGTTAATTCAATATCTTCAGTTAAAGTTGTTGTTTTAAATTTCATCTTCTTAATAGTATCTTTTAATATAACATAGCCAGTTCCATTAAGGTTCGCACTTGCATTAATCTTTTCTCTTGTTCCATAAAGAAATAGATGTTGTAGATAGTAAGAAATAGCATAACTTCCAGATAACCATGTATCATATAAATTCTTAGTATCTCGAAATCCTTGAGCTACTTCATAACCATTTTCTAATTTATTATTCATCTCTTTCAAGAAATTCTTGTCAACAACATTATCAGCATCAAAGATTATATAAGCATCAAATGAATCATCATTTTTAAATTTTTCAAATACATAATTTAATACTTCACCTTTTGTTTTAACATTATGAACTTCTATCACTTTGGCTCCCGCTTTTAAACTAACTTCTTTGGTCTTATCTGTACAATTATTACAAGCAACGTATATATCATACATATCTTTTGGATAATCTTCATTATTTAAACTATTAATTAAATCAGCTATGACATTTTCTTCATTTCTTGCTGCAATTACAATTCGAAAACGATGCTTTGCTTTAAACTTTTTTTCCTCTTTTTTCTTTAATACAAGAGGAAAAATACCAAATATAACAAAATATAATCCATAGATAAAAAGAATAATATTTAAAACTAATGTTATAATACTTAAAACTTCCATAATTCTATGCCTTTCTTCTTATCTTTTTTACAATTGCTTTTATAAATGGTTTATTTAAATAATATGTATAAAATAAAGCCACCAAAAGTCCTACTAAACAAAGTAAATAATTCTTTGTATAATATAGTAAAGTTACTAGTAAAAGAACAAACATATTCAAGAATAAATATCCATCCTTTTTTAAAACAATATATTTTCTTAACTTATAATTACGATATAAAAATATTATAAAATAAGATGTTAAAGTTGCTATAACTGTTGCATATAATCCTATATATCTAATACCTACAAAACCAACAACTAAATTAATTAAAGTTGCAACAATTGTAGTTTTAGCAAGTATCTTTGTATCTTTATAAGCCGAGAAAATACCACTACAAAAATTAGACATATTAGAAAAATAAACTGATATTACCATAATTGGTATATAGAAATATGCTTCTCTATAATCATTTTTTATTAAAATGTTAAAAATAAACGGAAGCCCTGCAATTATCAATATAGAAACACAAACAAGTAAATGTTTTAAATCAATATAAACACTATTATAGAAATCATCTTTATCTTCATTCTTAACAACTTTGCTTGCGGATTCTTTCCAAGATAAATTAAAATAGCTATAACAAGTATTTATAACCGTTGGAAATCTATTACCAACTGAATATATTCCATTCTTACCTTCTCCTAAATAATGAATAATTAAAAGTCGATCAGTAAGAGCAATTGCATTCCAAGAAATACTATTAGGAACAAGTGGCCAAGAATATTTAATCATCTCTTTTATTTTCTTTTTATTTAAGTATTTAAATTTAACCAATTTATGCATTTTTAACTTAAATAAAAGCCATAAAGAAACTGCACTATTAGCAATTATATATGATAAAAATAAACTTTCAAGTCCTAGTTTTAAAACACATATCATTAAAATATTTAAACCAATTGTAAAGAAACTTGAAAAGAAACAAAATACGGAATATATTTTAAATTTACCCATACCTCTGGCACTTGATCCTGCTAAAGCTGATAATAAACTTGCTAAAATATAGAAAATTAAATAAACCGTATAAGGATATTTTACAATAATTCCAACAATTAGAATTATAATACTCCAAATTACAAAACTAACAAGAGAAAATATAGTTGTAACTGAAAATACCTCCCCTTTTTCATTATCTTTTTTAGCATCTATTAAAAATCTAAACATTCCTTCATCCATAAGTAAAGTAACACATGGAATTAAAAAAATTGATATTGTATTTAAAAAATCATAAGCTCCATATTCACTAGTTGTAAGTAAACTTGTATATAAAGGTAGTAATAAAAAACTAACTAACTGAGTACTAAATTTACCTATTGAAATAATAAGTGTATTTTTAATAAGTTCTTTTTTCTGATTCATTTTATCACTCTCCTAATAAGTATATCATGTAAATAGTAATAAGTAAATCAAAAATTCTTATTTTTCTAGTCTAAAAATGTCAAAAAATTATCTTTTTACTTTAAATTTTCCTTCACTCCTTAATTTTTCCATTATCTTCATATCAAAAGCAAATTCTTCAATTCTTTCTAAGTTATCTGGAAGATCTACCGTTTCTAAATCATAACGATAAAAAGTATTTTCACCTATTACTTTTAAGGTACTAGGCAAATTGATATGTTTAATACTCCTCATATATTTCGTATTCTCTGTCATATAAAGAATAAAATCAGCCTCACCTATAATAGCTTCCGTTCCCCTAATTTCAGTTACTCCTTCTCTAAAACTTAAAGTATCACCATGAATACTAGCAAGATTTTCAATCCTATATTTGTTATTTAATAAAATCAATAATAAAGCTATAAATTCCTTTTCTAAATCAAAAAACTCTTCTTTATCTAAATAATATATTTTTTCATAAATTTTCTTTAAAATTATAAGAACTGTTTCATCAAGGTAAAGACAATCACCATTTAAATCCGTATAAATTTTATCATCATATAAAACATAGAACATATCATATTTTACAACTGTCCTATCTTCATCATTATCAACCATTTTCCTAATAAATTTATTAAAAATTTCTTGATAATAACCTGGATGATTAACCATATAAATTATTTCAATTAAATAAGCTGATGCTCTTATTTTATTAGGAATATCATCTTTATTATCTTTTGAAATTTTATTAAATTTTCTTTGAATTATCCTCACTAAATATCTATTTACTAATTCTTCTTTTATATTGTTTATATCATTTTCTCTTAAACTTAAAAACGTATTTACTTCATCTCTTACTATTTCATCAAACATTAAAACTTCTTCTAAAGAATCAAAAAAATAAAAAGGATTAAGAGTATTTTTATCATTCATCAAAACAATTCTAAATTTTATTTTATATAATCTTTTTATATCTTCATAACTTATATCTTGCTTAAATAAATTTTTAATAAATATTAATTTATTTATTTTGTTTTCACAATCATATATATTTTCATGAGTTATTTTACTTTCTTCAAGAGCATTCAATTCTTCTTTTAAATAATTAATTAGTTTATCTTTATTATTTTTTATATAATTATCTATTTCAATCTCCATTTTTGCAAGTTTAGTTAAAACTTCTTCTTCTCTATTTAAAGTTAAATTATTAATTAAAGAAGATATATTATCTAAATCTAATTCATTATTCATAACATATTTATTTATTTTTTCTAAATATTTAAGTTTTCTAATACATCCATTTTTTATTAAATAACTATATTTATTAAGATTAGCAAGTTTAGTTAAACTACTTGATATATCATCAGACTGAACTGAAACATTCTTATTAATCATTTGTTCTGATTTTAGTGCTATTAAAGAAACTATAAGAGTATTTTCCAGATTTTTTAAATGAGTTATATCATTTATTTTATATTTTAAAATATTAATTAATTTATATTTTTTTATATATTCTCTTACTGCAATTATCTTTAAAGTAGTATCTAAAACTAAATTATTTAATTCTTCCTTCAAAACTTTAATTTTCTTAGCATTAATTAAATAATTAACTAATTCTAAAGGATCTGTTTGTATTTCTCTTCCTAAACTAATTTTTATATCTATGTTTTCTAAATATTTAGTTAAATTATATAATAATTCATTTAATAATTTAGATATATTATCTCCTTTAATTCTAATATCGGTTGGATACTTCATTAAACAATTAAAATCTTCTATTTTTAATTCTTGTTCATATTCTTTTACTTTATTTTTTTCTAAATCACTTAATTCTCTATATTTAGGTATTTCTATTTTTGACATATCAAATAAAATAATACTTCTCTCAATTGGTTCATTTTTAAATTTAGATTTAATTAGTTTTAATAAATTCATAAGTATCACCCAAAAACTAGTTTTATATTATACTTAAAAATTAGTAAAAAGTAAAGTTTACTCTTGAAATTACAAGAAAATATAGTATAATTATATCGAGGTGTATATGAAAAAGAAAACTGTTAAAACTCTAACAACGATTGTTGCAGTATTTTTATTAATTGTTATGATTGCAGCCTTTGTCTGTGGCTTGATATATGCTTAAAAAAGATGAGATACTAATAGTAACTCATCTTTTTTTATTTCTTTTTATGTGGTTTATCAGGTCCTTCTTTAGGATGTTGTTCTTCTTTTCTTAATAAATCACGAATTTCTTCAAGTAAAATAACTTCTTCTCTTTTTGGAGGTTCCTCTTTAGGTGGTTCCTCTTTCTTTTTATGTGATAATTTTTGAAATACTCGAATCATCACAAAGATTGATAAAGCTATTATTAAGAAATTAATTATATTTTGAATAAAATTACCTACCATAATAGATGATGTTTTATAAGTAATTTTTATATTTGTAAAATCAATTCCTCCAATTATAATACCAACTAAAGGCATAATAACATCATTTACCAAACTAGATACAATTGCATTAAAAGCATTTCCTATTACAACAGCAATTGCTAAATCCAAAACATTTCCTTTACTAATAAACTCTTTAAAATCATGAATAAATTTTTTCATCAAAACCTCCTATTTTGTTCCAAATATTCTATCTCCTGCATCTCCAAGTCCTGGTACAATATAACCATTTTCATTTAATTCTTTATCAACATAAGCTGTATAAAGTTCAACATCAGGATGATCTTTTTTTATTCTTTCAAGTCCAACTGGAGCTGAAATAACAGATAAGAATTTTATTTTCTTAACACCACGTTTTTTTAACATTTCAATAGCAGCAGAACCAGATCCTCCAGTTGCAAGCATTGGATCTAATATAATAGCTGTTTTATTTTCAATATTCTTAGGTAACTTGCAATAATACTCAACTGGTTCAAGGGTTTCTTCATTTCTAAATAAACCAATATGACCAATTTTAGCATTAGGCATTAAACGTAATACTCCATCAACCATTCCCATACCTGCTCTTAAAATAGGTACAAAAGCATAATCATTTTCATCAATTTGTTTTCCAACTGTTTCAGTAATTGGTGTCTTGATATCAATTTCATGCAATGGTGCATCCTTTAAAGCCTCATAACATAATATCATACCAATTTCGTTAATCAACTCACGGAACTCCTTAGTTCCAGTTTTTTCATCTCTCAAAATAGAGATTTTGTGTTCAATCATTGGATGCTTTAAAACAATTTCTTCCATATTTAAAATTCCTCCTAAATCTTTAAAATGATAGTATCACACTTTTTTAAAAAATTCAATAAAATTTACAAATAAAACAAAAAAAATAGACCGAAGTCTATTACATAATATTTACTTATTCTATTGCCACTTGATAAGGAGTTGAAGAACTTCCAGTACCATCAATAAATACAACATTTGATTTTAGATAAAGGCTTGCTCGTACTCCGTTGGTATCAGGTGCACTGTGACGAGTCAATTTACCATTTGAATCCCAGTAAGCAATATCATTAGCTGCATAAGTAGTAGGTGCCAAAAGCCATTCATAAGTTGTATGATTTGCTCCTTGTAACCAACTTGTATTTCCACTAGATGAACTTAATGCTGTATTCCAATCATTACTATCAGAACTAAAGCCATAATCACTTGTATACATAAGTGCTATCTTACCATTCCAAGTGGAACTATTACCACTCCATATATCTCCACCTTTACAACTACTACTACAAGATGAACTTCCTCTTTCATGTTGGTATGCTAATACAGCAGTATCCGTAGAGTATGCAATGTTTCCTAAATAATATTTTGTCTCTGCTATCATATTTTGAGCATTTTGCGATAATGTTTTCAAATATCCTTGATTTGAACTATCTGTTCCTTTGGAATTTAACCAATACATTAGTCCTGCTTCTGCCCAGTTATTATTATGGTTACTTCCATCATAATTCCAATATACATATGAACTACTACTTTTAATTTTATATGACTTTCCATTTGCTTGATATGTTGAAGGTATTTCACTTTCTGCCATCATTTTATTTTGAACTATCTTTATATATTCTTGACCATTTGTATCTTTAAATACTCCAATTATTCTCCAAGTTTCACAGTTTGATGAACTTTGAGTTGAACTTGTACAATTAAAATATATATAATTATTTACACTTGATCCAGAATATCTATATTC
>CANRCN010000028.1 GCA_947629135.1 uncultured Bacilli bacterium
TTATAATAATGTAGACTTTGATTTTGGAGGTGTGAAATGAAAAGAACTTATCAACCAAATAATAGAAGAAGAGCTAAAAAACATGGTTTTTTTGCACGTAAAGAAACATCTGTTATTAATTCTAGAAGAAAAAAAGGTCGTAAGGAAATTATTAAAAAATAAGCCCCATTTTAATGGTGGTTTTTTTTGCAAGAAGTTTTTTGATAGAGGTGGTTATGAAAAAAATAAATATTGTTCGTAGCAATCAAGAATTTAATGATATTTTAAAAAAAGGAGATTGTTTAAAAAATAAATATTTTGTGTTATATCATAAAAAAAATAATTACACTAGATATCGTTTCGGAATATCAGTTCCTAAAAAGGTTTGTAATGCAGTAAATAGGAATAATTTAAAAAGAAAAGTTAGAAATATTTTAGATAATCACAAAAATCTCTATTCAAATTGTGAAGATTATATTATAATAGTAAGAAAGAGTTGTCTTAATGAAGATTATAAAACTCTTGAAGATAACTTATTAGAATTATTACAAAAAATAAGCTATAATAAATAGTTTAAGAAAGGAAATGATTATGAAAAAGAAAAAAGTGTTGTTACTTTTAATTTTAACTTTAATGCTGACAACAGGATGTACAAAGATTTTGAAAGATAAAGACAACAAAGCTGTAATTAATGAAGTAACAGGTCAAAATTTAACAAAAAATATTGTTTGTAGGCCAACAGATGAAACAACGATAAAATTGTATAAAGACAATAAAGTTGATCTTGATTCTTTACCAGAATGTGTTTGTAAAAGTGATAAGATTAAAGAAAAAGTAGAAGTCAAAGATAAGGATGGAAACATAAAAACTGAAGAAAAAGAAGTTAAATGTGAAAGCTTTACTCCTGCTTCTGGTAAATATGATGGACTTTGGACAGCAATATTTATAAAACCTTTAGCTTATGTAATTTTGTTTTTTGGAAAATTAACTAAAAACTATGGTTTAGGATTGATAATTACAAGTTTAGCAATTAGATTAATACTTTATCCAATAACAAGAAAAACAGCAATGCAATCAGAGTATATGAAAAAGGCTCAACCAGAAATGGAAAAAATTGAAAAGAAATATGCTCATAAAGATCAAAATGATAAAGAAGTAATGATGCAAAAAAGTCAAGAAATGTTAATGGTTTATAAAAAATATAATGTTAATCCTATTTCAGGTTGCCTATTGGCATTCCTTCAATTACCACTTTTGATAGCATTCTTAGAAGCAATTAACAGAGTACCTGCTATATTTGAGGGAACTTTCTTAGGACTTCACTTAGGAACAACACCAAGAATAGGGCTTGCAAATGGTAATTATTGGTATTTACTTTTAAGTGTAATTGTTGCAGCAACAACATACTTCTCATTTAAAGCAACAACAAAAGATCAAATAGCAACAAGTGATGATCTTGCAAAACAACAAAAGATGATGACAAACACATTTACAATTATGATAATCTTTATGTCATTTTTCATGACATCAGCATTGAATATTTATTGGGCTACAACAAATTTATTTACAGTAGCACAAAACTTAATAGTTAGAAGGAGGGTTAAATGAAAAAATATACATATCAAGCTAAGACTTTTGAAGAAGCCAAGAATATAGCTATGGCAGAATTAATGGAACAAGAAGGAAATTTATATATTACAGAGATAGAAAGCAGTACAAAATTATTTAATAAAAAAAGTGTAATAGAAGTTATTAAAAAAGAAGATATTATCGAACATATTAAAGAGTTAGTTAAAGGAATTACAAATGATATGGGACTTAATATAAATATGGAAGTCAAAAAAAGAGGAGAGACTTTAAATGTAACTATTTATGCTGATAATAATGCAGTTCTAATTGGAAAAAATGCAGCAACATTAGATGCATTAACAACAATTGTAAGACAAAGTATACAAAAAGAAATTGGAGAAAATTATAAATTTGTTCTTGATGTTGGTGAATATAAGCAAAAGAAAGAATGGAACCTAGAAAAAATGGCGAAACAAATTGCAAGAGAAGTTGCAAAAACAGGAGTTGAAGTGAAACTTGATCCTATGAATTCCTATGAAAGAAGAATAATTCATAATACTTTAACTAATAATAAAAAAGTTTATACAGAAAGCACAGGAACAGAACCACATCGTTATGTTGTAATAAAACCAAAAGAAATTACTGAAAAAGTTTCAGAAGAAAATTAAACTAAGAAAAAAAACTTAGTTTTTTTATTCGACATATTTCGACAAACAAAAATGGTATATTTAATCTGGAGGTTAAAATATGACGAATGAAATGAAATCTATATTAAAAAAAATTGATGTTGCATTTACACTTTATTTTTTAAACAATAAAGAAGTTGAATCAATCTTTGTTGTTGGAGATATGGCTAAAGATGATTATCATGATCAAAAAAATAATGACTATGATATTAAAATAATTTCTAATAAAGTGACAAAAGAAGATCTTGAAAATTTTGAACATTTTTTAAGTATATTGTCAAAGAATATTTCAACTGAATCAATTGAAGTAGAATATTTATCTTTATTAGAATCTAGTAATGAAAGAATATCATCAAATAAAAAAAATATCCTAATTAATGCGATGCTAGAAGAAAAATGTCAAATGGATGATTTTTTACCAGAAACAAAAAAATATCAATATGGAATAGAATATAGAATTGTATCAGGAATAGATTTAGTAAAGAGATTTGAAGATATAAGATTTACTTTAGATGACATAGTAACAGGATATGAAGGAATTAATTATTATATAGATATGTTAAAGCAACAAGAGTATAGATATATAACTTGGGATATTGAAGAACATTCTTGTAGAATGAATCTACATACTAAAAAAATGACTAATAAAACTATGTATGAAAGTTGCATTAATTCAGTAAATACAATTATTATCAATCTTATGAACTATTGTAATTTTTCTAATTATAAAATTCCTTCAAATAAAATGGATTTTACTATAAAATTACTAGGTGAAAAAAATTTAAAAACCCCTATTCTCTTTTTATTAGATGGGGTGTATAATAAAGATGAGCTTCTACTTAAAAACATTTTTGATGATATAATAAAAGAAACAATTAATATATTAGAAATATTTAAGGAAAGAGTTTATGAATTAGATTATATATTTACAAAAAAAGAAGAAGAAAAAAAACACAAATTAATAAGAAGTTAAGGTGATAAAAATGGAAGTAAATTATAAAAATTCAACTATTTGTATTACTAATTCAATTATGAAGTATTTTGATATAGAACCATATCATGAAACGTTAGACGAATTAGATAAATTACTTTTAGATAAAAAATATAAAAATGTTGTTTTACTTATTTTAGATGGTCTTGGAAATAGTAGTTTAGATGAACTTTTGCCTAAAAGTAGCTTTTTTATTGAAAATAGAGTTAAAGTATTATCAACTGTTTTTCCAACGACAACAACAGCAGCAACAACGTCTCTTTTAACAGGATTAACTCCAAGTGAACATAATTGGTGTGGTTGGGATATGTATTTTAAAGATACAAATGAAACAGTAGCATTATATCTGAATAAAGTAAAAGATACAAATATAGAAGCTAAATTAAAAACAAAAGAAAGACCATATATGAATTTTAAAAGCATCGTAGATTTAATAAATGAAAAAGGTCAAGATAAAGCCTATTATGCATATCCATTTGATTTTAAGAATCCATGTTTAAACATTGATGAAGTATGTGATAGAATAATAAAACTGTGCAAAGAAAAAGATAAAAAGTTTATTTATGGATATATAGAAACTCCAGATAAATTATTTCATAAAGAAGGTCTACATTCAAAAATTGCAAAAGATGACATAATTTATTCTGAACAAGTAATTAAAGATATGTGTACAAAAATTAAAGATACTTTAATTATAATAACAGCAGATCATGGATTAATAAAATCACAATATATAAATATCAAAAAAGAAATAAATGCCTTATATAAAATGTTAGAAAGAACAACTGCTATTGAATCAAGAGCAACAGCAATTAAGTTAAAAGATAATGTAAAAAAAGAAGATTTTTTAGCAATATACAATAAATATTTAAAAAGTTCATTTCTTTTGCTTAGTAAAGAAGAAGTATTAGAAAAAGAATTATTTGGTAATAATAAGAGTAAATATCTAGAAGATACATTAGGAGATTATTTACTAATAGCAACAAAGAATATGTGTTTAAATTATGATGATAAATCCCCTATTTTTAAAGCAAATCATGGAGGATTAACCAAAGAAGAACTTTTTGTTCCTATGATATTAATTGATAGAAAAAAATAAATACAAACTATGTTTAAAATTAAGTGACATAGTTTCTTTTTTATGATATTATGTTATTAAAGGTAGGTAATTTTATGCTAAAGAATAAAAAGGTAACAATTATTTTTATAATTATGTTATCAATTGTATTATTATTTGATTTTTATTTTGTTTCTCAAATGATAAAACCAATAGACGAAGATAATGAAAAAGAAGATTTACCTATAGATAATAGACAATATACAATAAAATTGAAACATGATAGCAATGGCAATATATGTGAAAGTATATCTTGTAATGACGAATATCAAGACAATTATATAATAAAAACTGAGACAAAAGATGCTAAGTTTTTAACAATAGATAACAACAAAAGATTTGTTTTAATAGAAGATAATGGCCTTAAAATTTATGATTTATATAAAGAAACAACAAATTCTGTAAATTATAATAAATATAAAGACTTTAAAAATATTTATATTTATAGTGATTTAGAAAAAGTATATGCTTTAATGTTTGAAACTAAAAAAGATTCAGATACTGAAAATAATTATACAGTATATTATGATTATATAAATCAGAAAGTAATAAAAGAAACAGAAACTAGCAATGGATATTTTATAAATAAAGATTATCTTGAAAAGTCTGATCTTGAAACAACAAGTCTAATTGATATAAAATCAAACAAAGAAATATTAAAAGATGATTTTAAAGATGGAGTAAGAGTAAATTATAAAGTGTATGATACTAATAATAATATTTATTTTCATGAATATTGTGCCTCAGAATATCCTTGTTCAAAACTATATACAAAGGATGGAAAAGAAATAATTGATTTAATTCCAGGAGGACAATTTACAGTATATGATGGTTACTTATATGTAATTTATAAAGACGAAATAAAGAAATATGATTCTAAAGGAACATTAATTAATTCTAATAAAGATTATAAAAATATATTAGGAATTAATAATAAATACATTTTAATAAATGAAAACAATAAATTAATTTTAATAGACTATTTAACAAAAGAAAAAACCGAAATAATGGATTGGAAAGAAGAATATCAAAACTTAGATTGGGAATATTATTCAAAAAATATTTTTAAAGTAAAAGAAATAAAATCAGGATCATATTTGACATTTTATGATAAGTCTTTCAATCAGTTTTGTTATTATTATAGTCATGAAAATAATGAGGTTGAAAAACTTAATTGTAAATAATTTATAAAAGGGAGTAATTATGATAAGGAATAAAAAGATAATAATAAGTATTATAGCAATATTATTAATAGTTTTATTAGGAACGAGCTATTTTATTGTTCAAATGTTAGAAAATAAAAATCAAGATAATAAAGAAAATAACAAATTAAACTATGAAATAAAATTAAAATTAGATGAAGAAGGGGACGAATATAATTGTTCCCTACCCAATTCAAATTGCACTATTTATAAAATAAAAACCGAAACTAAAGATGCAAAAATATTAAGTTATACTGATTATAAAAATAAATATGTATTTATTTTATATGATGATAATGGATTAAAAATATATGATGCTAAAAAAGAAGAAACACAAGAATTAAATTTAAAAAATGATTATGATGGTAATTATGAATTATTTTCTAATCAAGATAAAGATAATATAATAGGAATAATTTATCGTGATAGCTTATCTAATATAGAAAAATATTATTCATTAAATACGAAAAAAACAATAAATAAAAAAATATTATCAGCCAATCTAGACTATGGATTTTTATATGAATCAAATGGTTTGTTTGCTTATAATATATATACAGATAAAGAAGAAAAGATTAACTTAGAGCCTATATATGATGAATATAAATTATCATTTGATTCAGATAAGCTTTTAGGAATATATTATTCAAAAAATAAAGAAAGTGGATATTACAATATATTAACTAATAAAAAAATGTATGAAAATACATATATAGAAATTGAAGGAATAAATGAAAATTATTTAAGAGCCTTAAAAAATAATCATCTTGGAGAATGTAATGGTTGGAGTTCTTATGATTATTTATTATCAGCAAAAGAAGAAAAAGTTATATTTTCTGAAAAAGAAAAAAGTAATGTGTGTGATAATTATTTTGTAAAAGAACAATCTGGTAGTACATATTTATTAAAATTAAAAGGATTTCAAGCTTATCCTACTATTGATATTTATACCAAAGATAAAAAATTGATAGCATCAAATGTAGATAACTATAACTTATCATATATAGCTGGAAATATTTATATTATAAATGACAATGTTTTGAATGAGTATGATAGTTCAGGAAATTTAATAGAAAGTAATAAAGATTATAACAAGTTATTAGGATTTTTATCTAATGAATTAGTATATTTAGATAATAATAAATTATATTTAAAGAATATAAAAACAAATAATAACATAGAATTTTCAAAAATTAATTGGAGTTCAAACTATATTTATGAAGGAAGATTTTCTTATGTAGATTTAAAAGAGAATAAAAAATGTATAGCAATTTCATTTAAAGAAGAAATTAAAGAAAATGAAAAAACGTATAGAGGACTAGAAAGCTGTTATAATACAAATACTAAGACATTTACAAATAAGTATATTGAATATGGCTTTACGAATCAAATATGGGATTAATTTAATTATATCTATATAAAAACAAGTGACATAGTTTGTAATTTATGTTATTATATTGCTAAAGGTAGGTAATTATGATAAAGAATAAAAAGGTAATAATTGCTATTATTGGAATATTAATCATATTTTTAATAGGTGCTAGTTATTTTACTATACAAATGTTAACAATAAAACCAGTAGAATCTAAAGAAAAAGATCTATTAAAATATACATTAGAAGAAAAATATACATCCAATAAATTGTATTGTAGTCTTGATAAAAATGTTATTTTAGAAGATGAATGTGAAAAAAATTATCAAGGAAGTTATTATATAAAAACAGAAACTGAAGATGCAAAAGTATTAGCATCTGATGAATTAACAAAACGATATATATTATATGAAGATAATACATTAAAAATATATGATACATATAAAAAGGTAACAAGCAATTTAGATTTAAAAAACAAATATACATATTACAAAATTCTTCTAGATAGTAATTTAACTAGACCTACAGCTTTAATTTTAATAAATGAAAAAGAAAATACTAAAGAACTTTATAATTTATTAACAAAAGAAATAATAGATTTAAAAGATACAACCAATAAAGAATTTTATAATAAAACCAAAGTATTTGATGGAAAATATATTATAGCTACATCTACAACTGGAACACCTCATTATGATTATTTTGTAAATGTTTTAACAGGAGAAAGAGTCTTAAAAGGAAATGAATATGAAAAAGTTAATTCTTGTGGTGAAACAGATAGTAAAGTTATAAAAAGTAAAGATAATTATTATTTTTATGTTTCTTGTACAGCAGCTTCTTCTCATATAAATGAAAAATTTTATAATGAAAAAGGAAAACAAATTATTGATATGAATTCTGATAATTCAATAAAAAAATATTCTCATTATTCAGTTAGTGATGATTATTTATATATAGCTAATAATGATACTATATTAAAATATGATAATACAGGGAAAATAATTGAAACAATTAATGATTATAAAGATATAGTTCAGTTAGCTAGTAATTATGTTTTTTATCTTGATTCAGATAAGAAATTAACAATAGCTAATTTGAAAACTAAAGAATCTACTACTTTAATTGATTTATCTAATAACTCAGTTAGTTTTAATGAATGGAACTTTGATGTTTATAATGAAAGTATTAATTATTATAAAGAAGAAGTATATAAAAATTTTGAATTATTAAAACCAGGAATGTATTTTACAATAGAAGAAAAAGATAATAGTCAAAAGTATTATTATAATTTAGAAACAAAAGAATTAATAGAAGAAACTAGACAATAGTTTCTTTTTTGTGCTATAATCTTACTCGAAATGAGGGATTATTATGTCAGATACAATAGCAAGTATAGCAACATCTTTAGGAATTGGAGCAATCTCAATTATAAGAGTAAGTGGAAGTGATGCTATAAAAATAGTCAATAAAATATTTAAAGGTAAAGATTTAGAAAAAGTAGAAAGTCATACGATTCATTATGGTCATATTGTCTATGAAGGAGAAACAATAGATGAAGTTTTAGTAAGTGTTATGAAAGCACCTAAAACTTATACGATGGAAGATGTAGTTGAAATAAATTGTCATGGAGGAATTAGTTCGACTAATAAAGTTTTAGAAATATTATTCTTAAGTGGTTGTCGAAGTGCTGAAGCTGGAGAGTTTACTAAAAGGGCTTTCTTAAATGGAAGAATTGATTTAATGCAAGCTGAAGCTGTATCTGATTTAATCAATAGTGAAACTGAAAAAGAAAGAAAAATTGCTATCAATGGTTTAGAGGGAAATAGTAGTAAATTAATAAAAAAATTAAGACAAAAATTAATTGATATTATCTCTAATATAGAAGTAAATATAGATTATCCTGAATATGAAGATATCTATGAAGTAACTAAAAATGATTTAGAAAAAGAAATAAAAGAAATAAAATCTAGTTTAGAAAACATTATTAAAGAATCAGAAGATGGAAAAATAATAAAAGATGGAATAAAAACTGTTATTATTGGACGTCCTAATGTAGGAAAAAGTAGTCTCTTAAATCGATTATTGGATAGTAATAAAGCAATTGTCACGGATATTCCTGGAACAACAAGAGATATTGTTGAAGGAAGCATCTTAATATCTGGCATAAAACTTAATATAATTGATACAGCAGGTATCAGAAAAACATCAGATAAAGTTGAACAAATTGGTGTATCAAAAAGTATTGAAGCAATGAATACAGCTGATTTAGTATTATTGTTATTGAACAATAATGAAACTTTAACTAAAGAAGACTTAGAATTATTAAAAAAAGTAGAAGATAAAAATACAATTATTGTAATAAATAAAAATGATTTAGAGAAAAAAATAGATATATCTAATTTAGATAATCCTAATATTATTTATATAAATACAATTAAAGATAATGGTATAGATAGTTTAAAGGAAAAAATAAAAATGATGTTTAATTTAGAAAAATTTGAAACAAGTAATTATAATTATATAACGAATACAAGACAATTATCCAAGATAAAAGAATGTTTAAAAGTTGTTCATGATATTGAAAAAGGACTTAACGATAATCTTGATTTAGATATCTTAGAAATAGATTTAAAAAATATATGGAATACTTTAGGAACAATAATTGGAGAGTCTTATGAAGAAGAGTTACTAGATGAATTATTTAGTAAGTTTTGTGTTGGTAAATAAATCTTTACAATAATATAAAAAAGTTGTATAATCTCTAAGAAGTGTTTGGAAGTGATAAAAATGGAAGTAGATATAATTGTTGTAGGAGGAGGTCATGCAGGATGTGAAGCATCATTAGCAGCAGCAAGATTAAAACATAAAACTTTATTAATAACTGGAAATATAAAGAATATAGCTGACATGCCATGTAATCCAAGTGTTGGAGGACCAGCTAAAGGTATTTTAGTAAGAGAAATAGATGCTTTAGGTGGCGAAATGGGTATCAATACTGATAAAAGTCATTTACAACTAAAGATGTTAAATACTAAAAAAGGACCTGCTGTTTGGGCTTTAAGAGCTCAAGCTGATAAAATAACTTATCCAAAAGAAATGTTAAAAACATTACAAAATCAAGAAAATTTAACGATAAAAGAAGCAATTGTAGATGACTTATTAGTAAAAAATAAAAAAGTATATGGAGTAAAATTAGAAAATGGAGAAGAAATAAAAGCTAAAGCCGTTATACTAACAACGGGTACTTATTTGAAAGCTGATATTTTAGTAGGTTCAAGTAGAACTCCAGGAGGACCACATGGAGAAAAAGAAGCTAAGAATTTAAGTGATAATTTGAAAAAGTTAGGACTTACTATTCAAAGATTAAAAACAGGAACACCTCAAAGAATAAAAAAATCATCAATTGATTATTCAGTTTTAGAAAGAGAAGATGGAGATAATGTTTTAAGAACTTTTTCTTATGATACAAAACCTATGTACAAAATTGAAGATCAGGTTCCTTGTTATTTAACATATACAAACGAAGAAACTCATAAGATAATTATGGATAATTTAAAAAAATCAAGTATGTATGGAGGTTATGTTAGAGGGATTGGTCCAAGATATTGTCCATCAATTGAAGATAAAGTTGTAAGATTTAAAGATAAAGAAAGACATCAATTATTTTTAGAGCCTGAAAGTTTGTATTATGATGATATTTATTTACAAGGATTTTCAACTAGTATGCCACATGATATTCAAGAAAAAATGGTACATAGTTTAAAAGGTTTAGAACATGCTGAAATTGTAAAATATGCTTATGCTATTGAATATGATGCAATTGATCCTCTTGAAATGCAGCCAAGCTTAGAGAATAAAATAATTGAAAATTTATTTACAGCTGGTCAAATAAATGGTACTAGTGGTTATGAAGAAGCAGCTGCCCAAGGACTTATGGCAGGAATTAATGCAAGTCTAAAGATTCAAGGAAAAGAGGCTTTAGTCTTAAAAAGAAACGAAGCTTATATTGGGGTTTTAATTGATGATTTAGTTACTAAAGGAACTAAAGAACCTTATCGAATGCTAACCTCAAGAGCAGAATATCGATTACTTCTAAGACATGATAATGCAGATATTAGACTTAGAAAATATGGATATGAAATTGGATTAATTGATGATGTAAGATATCAAAAATTTAAAGATAAATTACAAGATATAGAAGATTTAAAAAATTATTTAAATGAAAATAAAGTATATCCAGTTGAGGGTGAGTTATTTGAAAAATTAAACACTTCCCCTATTTTGGATGGTTTATCACTTTCAGAATTATTAAAAAGACCAGAAGTTAAAATTAATATGTTAAAAGAATTAGGAAAAATACCTCAAAAATATTCAGATGAAGTGTTAGAACAAGTTGAAATATCTATTAAATATGCTGGATATATAGCTAAAGAAGAAAAAGAAGCATTAAAGTTAAAAGAATTAGAAAGTATTAAAATACCAGAAGATTTAGATTATGAAATAATTCCAAATCTTGCAAGTGAAGGACGTCAAAAATTAAATCAAATCAAACCAATTACTCTAGGTCAAGCTTCTCGTATAAGTGGTGTTAATCCAAGTGATATTGCTGTTCTAAGTGTTTATTTAAAGAGGTTAAATCATGAATAAAGAAAGCTTTATAGAAGAAGTTACAAAACTTGGAATAACTTTAGATGAAGATAAATTAAATAAATTAGATAAGTTTTATAAATTATTAATTGCTTGGAATGAAAAAATTAATTTAACTACTATAACCAAAGAAGAAGATGTGTATTTAAAACATTTCTATGATAGCTTAACATTAATTAAAGTTATTGATTTAACAGAAAATTTAAAAGTTTTAGATGTAGGAACAGGGGCAGGATTCCCTGGAATTGTTTTAAAAATTGTTTTTCCTAATTTAAAAATAACTTTGTTAGATTCATTAGCTAAAAGAATAAATTATTTAAATGAAATAATAAAAGAGCTTGAATTAAATGAGATAGAAACTAAATGTATAAGAGTTGAAGATTATGTAAAAGAAGCCCAAGAAAAATATGATTTAGTAGTTGCTAGAGCAGTAGCCCATTTAGGAATTTTAATTGAAACATGTATTCCTTTAGTTAAAATAAATGCTTATTTAATAGCAATGAAATCAAATGTTAAAGAAGAACTTCAAGAATCAAATAAAATTTTAAAAGATATTAAAGCAACTATTATAGATGTTAATACATTTAATTTACCTTATGAAGAAAGTATAAGAACGTTGGTTAAAATTCAAAAAAAAGATAAAACTCCAAGTAAATATCCAAGACTATATGGAAAAATAAAAAAAGAATATCAAAAAAAATAAAGGAAGTTAATTTATCAAAACTTCTTTTTATTTCCCAATTTTATATATTATAAAAAATTGCTTTTGCTTATTTCAACTGATTTTTGGGAAATTGTGTCAAATAAAGAAAATATTTTTAAGAAAAGAACAAAAAAAGATTGAAAAAAATTTAATTTTAATGTAATATATTAATATAGATGGGGTAAAAAGAGAAGAGGGATTGTATGGATAGTAATAAAGACAGCGAAGTTGTCTATTTAAAGTTAGAAGATATCATTCCTAATAAGTTCCAACCTCGGGAAATGTTTGATGAAACAGGGTTAGAAGAATTATCAGAATCTATTAAGGAACATGGTGTAATCCAGCCTGTTATTGTTAGACCTTCTGGTGATAAATACGAATTAATAGCTGGAGAAAGACGTTGCAAAGCATCTTCATTAGCAGGACTTACAACTGTTCCAGCAATTATTCGAAACATGGATGATCGAGAAAGTGCCAAAGTATCTTTATTAGAGAATTTACAAAGAAGAAACTTAAGCCCAATTGAGGAAGCTAGAACTTATAAGAGAATATTAGAACTCGATAACATGACACAAGATAGTTTGGCAAAAACAATGGGAAAGAGTCAGCCAGCTATTGCTAATAAATTGAGACTTTTAGGATTACCTGAAGAAGTGCAAGATGCATTAATGAAAAATCAAATTTCGGAACGACATGCAAGAAGTTTACTTAATTTAAAAGATAAAGAACAACAACTGATGATGCTTGATAGAATTCGAAATGAAAGATTAACTGTAAGAGAATTAGATGCCGAAATAAAAAAGCTAAAAGAATCAAATCAAGATAATTCAAATGATGAAGAAACAAATAATGATGCAAATGGAGGTGAAGAGGCAATGCCTCAAAATATGATGAATGATAATAATCCTAATATGAATAATAACAATAATAATACATATATGAACATGAATACGAATAATGAAATGCCTATGAATAACTTTGGCCAATTCGGAAATAATCCTCAAAATAGTATGCCAAGTTATCAAAGTAACTTTGGTGGTATGGGGTTAAATGATTATCAAAGTTCTATAAATGGAGGAATGTTTAATAATATTCCTGGCCAAGTTAACATGCAACCAAATAATAATTTTCAAGGAGAGTTTTCAAATCAATTTAATTCCCCTGCTCCTAATCCTTTTGAAAATCAAAATAATCAGCCAGAAAATAACTTTAATCCAATGAATAACAATTCTAATCTTAACATGTCAAATACTGATAACATGTTAAATTCAGCACCACAAGGCAATAATTATAACTCATTAGGATCAATGTTTGATGGAACTAATAATAATCAAAATAATAATAACAATCCTACAAATGATTTTTCAGGATCAGGAGAACCAAGTCCATTTATAAGTCAAATTAGAGAAAATACTCTTCAGCCAAAAGAAAATCAATTTTTACCTAATTTTGATACTCCAAATAATTTTAGTAATAATCAAACGGGAATAAATGATACACCTATGAATAATTTTTCATCTCAAGAACAAGATTTTGGTATGAATAGCTTTATAAATCAAAATAACTTTGATAGTAATCCGAATGATTATAGTGCAAATAATAATGTTAATACAATGAATAATGTAGTAGGAATGGATAATTTTAATAATACCCCTATTAATGATTTTTCTTTCCCTAATCAAAATAATAATAATTTCTCAGCTATAAACTTTAATGCTAATCAAGGAGGATTATTTAATCAACCTTTAAATATTGTAAATGTTCCTAATAACAATAATAATACTAATAGTAACAATAATAATGATGATAGCAATAAAAACAATAACGACAATAATAATATTATTAACAATAATGAACCTCCTAAAAAAGATTCTATATATAATGAACAACCAGAAGAAGAACCTAAGGAAGAAAAAGAACAGGATGATAATCCATTTGATGATGAATATAAAGATATCTTGAATGCTAAACCAGTATCTGTTCAAAAAGAAGAAACTGAAGAAAAAGAACAAGAAAAAGAATCTGAACCAACAGAAGATAAAGAAGTAGAAGCTCCTAAAGAAGAGGAAGAAGATGAAGTTGAAGTAATTGGTGCTGATATACAATCAGAAGAAAAATCTTCATCAGATGAAGTAAAAGAAGAACAATCAAAGAATGATTATATTGTTTTAGATCCAGTTAAAACTATTTATGATGCAAGAGGAGCTGTTTATGAATTAAAGAAAACAACTGATGCTATTAAACAAAATAATATAAATATTGATACTGAGGAAATAGAATTTGATGATTATTATCAAATTACAATTAAAATTAAAAAGTAAGGTAATATATGAATAAAAATATTACTAAAAATATAATAATAGGAGTCTTAGCTTTATTACTAGGACTTTCTCTTTGTTATATAGGATATGATAAATTAATAAATAAAGACAAAATAAATGAGCAAGAAAATAATACTTCAGATGTTGATTATCGTTTTACTTCAATGAGTATTCAAGATTATAAAGATTTATCAAAAGAAATAAATCAAGAAACAGATCGTAAAGATGATGGAACAATAGAATTTGATGGAATGCCTTTTGAATATCAATTAGGAGTTATTTTAATAAGACAAACTTTAATGAAAAAATTAAATTACTTACCGTCAAGTATATTAATTGATGGTGGTAAAGCAACAGACTTAACAGATGAAGCTAAAGCAAGTTATCTTTTGTGGTATATTTATGATAATAAATTAGCTGGAAATAAAATTTCCAAAAAAGAAGTTGATGATATTTTTAAATACAATTTCAATATAACAGATTATAAAATAAAATCAGGTACTGCTGTAAATGTTGGTAGTCATATAACTGAAACTGATGATGCTTATGAAATTTCTTTGGATGGTCCAGATAGTAGTAATAAATCTATAGTAAATAGAATTGAATATGATAAAGAAACAAAAGAGTTAAAAGCCTATTTTGAATCATATATGATAGGAGGAAGTGGAGCAGCAACAGGTATGAAAACAAGTGAAGGTACGGCTGTATTTAAAATTTATTATGAAAATAAAGAATACTATAATGATTTCTATTTTGCATTGGATAGAATAATAAGCAATAAATAAAAATTAGTAATAGGAGATGTTTATGAATAAAAAAATTACTAAAAATATAATAATAGGAGTTTTAGGTTTATTATTAGGACTTTCCCTTTGTTATATAGGATATGATAAATTAATAAGTAAAAATAAAGTAAAAGAACAGGAAAATATTAATAATCAAGAAGAGATAAGTTCAGAACAAATAGAAGAACAAGAAAATGGAGAAATTCTAAATAAAAATGATTCAACTAATGATACAAAAAAAGATTTCAATTGTAGTATGTGTTATGAAGAGATGTCACCAGAATCACGGAATGTAATGTTATATTTTCATGATAATACTAAGTTATTTACATTAGCATTTGAATTGAATGGATTAGATACATTTGATGTAACAACAGCAACTATTGATAATTATTTCCCTTTCATTTATACTTACATAGAACAATATGGTAATAAAACTGATGATGTTACAAGAACAATAAAAGAAGATGAGTTAAAAGAAGCATTAGAAAAGTATTTTGATCTTGAAGATGCATCAGAGATTATAGAAAAAGCAAAGACTTATACAAATGAATATTTAAATAAAGAAAATTCTTTGTATCAGTTTCATTATAACGATCATATATTTACTATAAGCTATGGGCCAAGAGGTTATGATTATTCTTATAGATTATATGATTATCATTATGAAGATAATGATAAGGTTTTAGATATTTTAAAATGTAATAGTATGGGATCATTTAATTGTAAGGTTGCTAAAAAAATAACTTTAACTAGAGACACTTATAAAATAAAAAAGATAGAAAATTATTGATTATAAAGGAATTCCTAAATAATTAATAATTTTTTTATATAAATATAGTAAATACCTTTGCTTATTTTGTCTTTTTTTGATAAAATATATTTGACAACTGTATAGAAGGTGGTAATCATGGGAAA
>CANRCN010000029.1 GCA_947629135.1 uncultured Bacilli bacterium
AAGATAAAAAATGTAAATTAATTGTATAATTTTCATTTTCTCTTATTTTTTTCCAACATTTACTTTACTTCATCTAAGAAAAAAATAAGGATTACCTTATTTATGATATTCTTCATTATTTAAAATCTTAAAGCTTCTATATATTTGTTCTAATAAAATAACTCTAAATAGTTGATGAGGAAATGTTAGTTTAGAAAATGATATTCTTTCATTAACTATATTTCTTATATCATCATGGACTCCATTAGATGCTCCTATTAAAAAAGTTATATTACTATTTGAATTTCTTACTTTATCTAAATGACTTGCAAATTCTGTACTTGTATAAGTATTTCCAGATATATCAAGCAAAATATTATAATCATTTTTATTTAAAACTTTTAAAATGCTATCTCTTTCTACTTCTAAAGTTTTCTTTATATCATAAGAAGTATCTGGTAATTCAATTATTTCTAATTTAGTATATTTTGCTAATCTCTTAGAATATTCATTTATAGCATCTCTTAAATAACTTTCTTTTATTTTTCCTATACAAATAATTTTTATCATACTAAAATACTCATATCCTCCTCTTGCCTAGCCGCATGAACTGGAACCTTATTATCAATAAGATTCCTAACGGTATTTAAAGCTATTTCTTCTGTATTATTATTTTCACTTAAATGAATTAAAACAATCTCTTTTGTATTATCACCAATTAATTCTTTCAAATAAGTACCAGCTAATTCATTTGATAAATGGCCTAAATCACCAACTATTCTTTGTTTAGTCAAATAAGGATATGTTCCATTCATAAGCATTTCTACATCATGATTACTTTCCATTATATACATATCCTTATTATGCATATAGTTTAAATTTTTTTTACTTAAATATCCTGTATCCGTAATATAAACAAGAGATTTAGAATCTTCAAAGATAAAACCAACAGGACTTGGAGCATCATGAGAAGTATGAATAAATTTAATATGTAAATCATCTATTTGTAAATCATCATCCATAACTGGTAAAATATAATCCATTTCAATTATCTTATTAACTGCTTTAACCATTGCTTTAGGTATATAAACAAATTTTTTAGTTTTTCTTGTTAAAGTTGCTAAACCTGTAATATGATCACCATGATTATGTGTTAATAAGATAAAATCTATATCATCTGGGGTCAAATTATATTTTTCTAAAATCATTTTTGTTTTAGTATATGATAAACCTACATCAATTAAAATCTTTTTAGAATCAGTTATCAGAAGAGTAGAATTACCTTTAGAACCACTTCCTAAAAATATAGCTTGCATTAGTAGAACAATAATGGGTTAATACTTGTAATACCACCTGAATAAGGCTTTCCTGGCCATATTTCAAAGTGTAAATGTGTTCCTTGAGAGTTTCCAGAGTTACCCATATCTCCTATTGTTTGCCCCATAACTACTCTATCTCCAACTTTAACATAACGTGATAAACTAGCCATATGCAAATATCTTGTATAATAACCATTTTGATGATTAATTTCAACATAATTACCAAAATTTGGATGATATGATACGACCGTTACAATTCCAGGTTTAGCTGCATAAATAGGTGATCCATAACCTGTTCCAGAAATATCAACACCATAATGCATACGACCCCAACGCCATCCCCAATTACTAGAAATAATATATGGAATATTAGTTGGCCAGCCCCAGTTTCCAGCTGAAACAATAACTGGTTTTTTACCACCTTTAATAATTACTTCATTAACAACTGGTCTAATTACTTCACTATTAGAAATCAAAGCTGTTGAAATTTCTCCATTAATAGATTTAATTTTTTGAGTAACTCTAGTTATTCCATTACTTCCTTTAGTTTGTAACTGTTGATAACCTACCATTTTACTATTATCATAAATATATTCTGTTTTATAAGCAATTGTTTGATCTTCAACTTTATGAATTTCTTCAACTGTTGAAAATACTGGATCTAAAACACCAACCGTTAACTTTTGACCTGTATAAAGTAAGGCATTAGCAGATCCAAGTGAAGAATTAGCTATTAAAAGTTCATTAACATTCATCTTGTTATTTTCAGCAACACTCTCTAAAGTATCTCCATCTTTAACTGTATAAGTTGACATTTCTCCATTATCTCCAAATAATAAATATTCTGTTAAATCTTCTTCAGTTGTATAAATCTTTTCATTAACTGGAATATAAGCTTCTTTAAATGTTGTATAAGCATCAATATACAAATTTTCAATTATCTCTCCAGTATCAACAATAGGACTTTGAGTATCATTGTCATAATTATTATACTCTTCTTCAGTTACAAAAGAAAGTAAAACTTTTTTAGCTGCTTCATAATAAATATCAGTATCAAGAATATTAATTTTAACAATCTTTGATTCTTCTTTATCGTCATCATCATCAGAAACATTTGAATCGTTTGAATATTCTTCAGCATTAGTTTTATCAATTGTTACTAAATATCCCTTTATTGTAAAAGGTGTTTTCTTATTTATTACATTATATATTTCAGGAATTGACATAATATTTTCATCATAAGTTATATCTTTAACAACATTAATATCATTAGGTATATAAACATTATCAACATGATACTTCTCTTTTATATCTTGTTGTTTTTCATTGATATAGGCATACAATTCAGTTTCAGAATTAATAAGACCTATTGACTCTCCCTTTAAATAAACTCTATATGCTTCAACTGGAGTTTTTGATTTAGAAAAAACATTTGTATCAAAAAGAGTTAAAAACAAAGCAATAACTAAAGCTACTACCATTCCTACAACAGGATATTTATTTTTATCTTTTTTTTCTTCAAAAAAATCAGTATCTAATTGTTCTTTATCATTATTCGGCATTTACTTCACTCCCTTCACCTGTAAAATCCAAAAATGTGCTAGTATTTCTCTTAAAAACTAAAGGTATATCTTTGGTATTACCACTACGATTCTTTTTAACTAATAACTCACTTAAACTTGTATTATCACTAGTTCTGGCTTCTTTATGATAATAATCATCACGATATAAAAATGCAACAATATCAGCATCTTGTTCAATTGAACCAGAATCCCTTAAATCACTCATAATAGGACGTTTATCTTCTCTTCCTTCAACAAGTCTTGATAACTGAGATAAAACTATAATAGGAATATTTAATTCCAAAGCAAGCATCTTTAAAGACCTAGATATTTCAGAAACTTCTAACTGTCTATTACCACCATAATTTTTATTACTATAAACAAGCTGTAAATGATCAATAATTATTAAATCTAATCCAACATCACTTGATTTTAATCGTCTACATTTAGATCTAATCTCTTCAATTGTAATACCAGGTGTATCATCCATATATATATTTGTATTTTCAAGTTGACTTAAAGCTTCATTAAATCTTACATAATCATTATTATCAAATTTACCATTTAAAAATTTATAACCTTCTATTTGTCCTAGGGAAGATAACATTCTATTAGCAAGTTGCTCTGCTGACATTTCAAGATTAAAGATTGCAACTGATTTACCTAAACTAACAGCTGCATGAGTTGCTATATTAAGAGCAAAAGCAGTTTTTCCCATAGAAGGACGAGCAGCAATGATTACTAATTGAGTTTCTCTAAGACCAGATGTTAATTTGTCAAAGTCTTGAAATCCTGTTGCAAGTCCCGTAATTTCTCCATGTGACTTTGATAATTCCTCTAAATTTTTTTGCACATTATAAACAACATTTTTAATTGATTTAAACTCAGTTGATCTTTTATCTTTAACAACTCCAAGTATCTTTCTTTCAGCTTCATCTAAAGTTTCAGCAACTTCTCTCTCTGTATTATAACCTAGTTGATTTACTTCATTAGAAACATCTATTAACCTTCTTCTTAAAGAATCATCAACAACTATTTTTAAATAATATTCTATATTAGCAGCTGTTGCTTCAGTATTCATAACTTCCGTTAAATAAATAACTCCACCTATTTCTTCTAAAACATTTTTATTTTTAAGTTCATTACCTAGTGTTGTCATATCAATTGGTATATTATTATCATATAAATCTTTTAATGCTAAAAATATTTTTCTATTATTATCATAATAAAAGGCAGTTTCATCTATTGTTTCAAATACTTTATCTAAAGCACTTTTTGATAAAAACATTGCACTTAAAACAGCTTGTTCAGCTTCTTTACTATTTGGTATGCTTCTTGGCATGTTATCACTCCTAACCTATTGTATGTACTTTTAATTTTCCTTTTATATCTTTATATAATGTTATATTAACTATATGCATTCCTAAACTATTAATTGTTGTATTTTCAATTTGCTTTTTATCAATTTCAAATCCTTTTTTCATCAACTCTTCTTTAATTTGCTTACTACTAATACTTCCAAACATTCGAGAGTCTTTCGATGTCTTAACTTTAAATTCTAAGGTTATCTTTTCCAGTTTTTCTTTTTCTTGTAAAGCCTTCTCTCTATTTTCTAAATCAATCTCTTTATCCTTTTTCTGTTCTTCTTTTAATTTATTCAAACTACCTTCAGTTTTCTTTAAAGCATATCCTTTTTTTATTAAGAAATTAATTGCATAGCCATCACTAACATCTTTAATTTCACCTTTTTTACCTTGACCTTTTAAATCTTTTATAAATATAACTTTCATGTAACCCTCCTTTAAAATTCATACAAATATTATAACATCAAATTATAGTTCTTGTAAATCAATATAAAAGAAATTTTAAAATTCTTAACTATAAAAAAATGCCATTACCCATATAATGACATTATTTATTTATCCATTACTATCCAATATATAATCAAGATTAGATATATCATCTATTAAAACTGGTACTATTACATCTTGTTCATAATCATTTATATTTTTCTTCAAATAATTATAATCTACTAAAAGTAAATCTAATCTATTAAGAACAATTGATGCTAAATCCAAACCTAATTCTTTAAAATAATCTAAAATATTTTTAGCATTTTGTTCTCTTTCCATAATATTAAATAAAGTTTTTTTATCATATAAATCTTCAACTCTATTTATTATATCAGAACTTACATAACCTTCTAAAAGCTTCATTTTCTTACCCCCTTATTCATAATATCAATATTTAATTTTGAAAATATCATATAAACTTCATCTTGATTAGTAAGATTATTTTCTAAACATTTATTTAATACATTCGTTGCCACTTTATCAAATGTATCTTTATCAAGTAAAACACCTTTTAAAATAGCATATAGTAAAATTTCCATACTAGATTTATCTAAATTACAACCAATAGTATTTTTTAATAATCTAATCACTTTATTTCTTGATATATACACATTTTCTATTACATAAACATTATCTTCTGTTAAATAATTGTTATCTAATATTTGAATAATATTACTTATATCTTGAGTATCTTCTGACTCCTGATAATTAATATTTTCTAATAAAGGACTTTCATAAGTTTTAACTTTATCTAAATAATTTTCTTCATTAATACCATATCCATTTATAGATGTAATTTCTTTTAATAAATATTTCTTTTTAACAGGTAATCCATTCTTTCTAGCATAATAAACTCTATGGAAGAAAGCCCTATCTTTATTTAATAAAGCCTGTGGAAATTTTTTTATATAATCATATAATCCTACTTCAATAAATCTATCTATTTGACTTTCAATATCAGTATTTTCTCTTTCAAGATTAGATCCACTTGCTAAAACCGTTGGTATAGAAATTGGTATATTATAAGATAGTAAAGCTTTTCTATTATTTTCTAACTTTTTAGTTGGCATATAGAATAAAGCACTACTATTTTCATAAGTCTCTTTCAAATTACATCCCATAGATATTAATAACATTGAATTATTTACAAATGTTTCATATGATCCTTCTAAAATTTGATAGAAATAATCTTTTGGAACACCTGTATCAGGTAATCTATAATCTTTATTAAAATAGAAAATACCAAATATATTTTCAACCTTCAAATTACTATCAAGGGTTATTCTATATATTTCTTTTATATTATTAATAGGTGCTAATAAAAGTAAAACTAATCTATGATGCTCTATAGAAGTCTTTAAGAAATCATAATCTTCTATACTAGCAAAATAATCTAATTTTTCTTCTAATAAGTTAAGATCAATAGTATCTATTAAACTTTTTTCATATTCTGTTAAATCAGGATTATAACCATATTTATGTAATAAATTCATAATTAAAGTATGTTTATCTATATTATCTAAACCTACTGTATTTTTATTAAATTTATCTATTTCTAACATCAAATTATAAATATCAATAGGAGCTAAATTACTTTCTCTAATAATTTGTTTTACTAAAGGAAAATCAGTTATAAAAACACTATCATCTATAATACTATTTTCTAGTTTAGTAAGTCTTTCTAATAACTTATCAGTTTCCTCTTGATTAAATGACTCGAGCTTTAGTGTTTCTAAACTAGAAATTACACTAGTTAAAATAGATTTATAATTAGAACTACTATATAAATTATTTCTTGCAATATATTCAAGAGTTGTTCCTATCTTATTTAAAGGATGTGTTGTATAATTAGCAGTTTGAAGCAATTCTAATAACTCTTTAATATTAATTGTTTTAAACTTAGCTTCATCTTTTAGAAAACTAACAATAATTAAAGCTCTTTCTCCACGAAGTCCTCTAGCCTTTAAATCTTCTATTTTTAATTTATAACTTTTAATTAATTCCAGCAACATCTTAATCACCTCATATTAACAGTTTTAGTAGAACATTCTGTTTCAAATCTATTTAAAAACTCAATTTCTTGTTTTTTATAATATTCTAATAAAGAATCAAGATAAGTTTTATTAGTCATCTCTGAATTATAATGACTAACTTCCTCTGGTTTGACAGCTCCTAATCTTATAGCATTTATTAAGATATTGTATTCTTGATCTCTAAGTCTTGCTTCAAGTCCTTGTTTAAAGTATGAAAAATCATTTTTTCCTTCTATTCCAAGCATTAAAATTACTACTTTATTATTTACAACTTGATAGAATACTCTAGGACTTCCTCCAACAGATCTTGAAGCCTTTAAAACATTAACTGGAAAATTAGTTCCAACATTAACAGTAAAAGGCATACCATACACTACTTCATCATATCTTAAACTATGTAATAATTTTCCTAAATTCTTAGATATAACACTTGAACATTCAGAACTTCTAAACATTGATAAATCTTTCATACTTGAGTTTAATATAATTAAATTTCTAAAATATTCCGTATTTTCTGTTTCCATTTCTTCATCTGGCATACTATTTTCATAAGTATCAATTGTCATATCAATATCTGTAATTAATCTTCTTATTCTAATTAATATCTCTGGTATATCATTTTTAAAATATTCAGGATCTTCCATACTAAATTCATAGTCTTGTTTAATTTCCATCAATTTATCTCTTAAAACTACTAATTTAGCTAAAGTCTCATATTTTTCCCCTTGATAATTACCATCTCTTTCAAGTTTATTTATAAATTCAGTTAATTTCATTGGATATATATTTAAAGCATTTTGATAATCAAAATCAGAATCTACAACCATTTCTTCTGTATCTACTTTTTCAGTTTCATCTTCAACTTCTTTAGTAATCTTTAACTTTTGATAAAGTTTTAAATTATTATCTAAAGCAATTGTTGTAATTTCTAAAATAGCTTCTCTCGTTAAAGGTAAATCTTTCAAATAATTAACAAGTGAATCCATATTGATTTCAGCTTCACTTTGCATTAACTCTTTAACACATTTTATATTATTTAATAACTTTCTATATTTTTCCTGTTCCTTTTCTACTTTTAAAGTTACATCCTTTTTATATTTTAAAGCTTTAAGATAGATGTTTTTTATAAATTGAATAAAATTTTCATAACTCTCATCTTGAACAATTAAATCAGAAAGATTAAGGTCACTATTACGATAATAATAATCAAAAACTTCTTTCATCATTGAAGCTTCTTTATTATTTAATTCCAATTTAGAAGCAATAAATTCTAGTCTCTTTAATTTATCTTTACTAAGTTCTCCTAATATATTGCCACTTAAATCTAATTCTGGAAAATTATTTAAAAAGTCTTTTAAATAACTATTAGACTTCTCTAAACTTACTGTATACTTTTCAAATAATTCATTTAATTCATTCATAATATCTATCCTCTATTCTTTATATTAATATAATAACATAAAATTCTATAAAAAAAAATAGAAATTTGAAAATTATTTCTATTTTTAAGTATTATTTATTTGTATATGGTAATAAAGCTATTGCTCTTGCCTTTTTAATTTGTTCAGCAATATGTCTTTGATGTTTAGCACAAGCACCCGTTACACGTCTTGGTAATATTTTTCCTTTATCATTAATGTATTTTTTTAAAATTTCTACATCTTTATAATTAATATCTTTACCAGTTGTACACATATAACAAACTTTTTTCTTTTTTCTATAAAATTCTGCCATTTAATCCTCCTTCTAGAAAGGTAAATCGCTATCGTCTATCTCAATCTTGTCTCCAAAATCTTTGAAAGGATCAGATTCTTCTGGAGCATCGATACCTGGTGCTGATGCTGTATCTGCAAAATCATATGGTGTTATATCACTATTTGAAGCACTTTCAGAAGATGAAGTTGATACTTCCCCTTCTACTCCCCTTGAAGACTTAGAATCCAAAAATTGAAATTCATCAACTAAAACATCTGTTGTATATCTTTTTGTTCCATCTTGAGCATCATATGATCCAGTTCGAATTTGACCTGCTATAGCAATTTGACTTCCTTTATTTAAATATTTTTTCATTGTTTCAGCACGATTACCAAAAGCTAAAATATTGATAAAATCAGTTTGTCTTTCACCATTTTGAGTTGGTCCTTGTCTATCAACAGCAATGGCACATCTCATAACAGCTGTATTACTAGCTGAATATCTTAATTCAGGATCTCTGGTTAATCTACCTACTAAAAATACTTTGTTCATAAATTACTCCTATTCCTCCACTTTAACTACGATATGTCTAATTATATCTTCGCTAATGTTTGCAACTCTATCAAATTCAGAAACAGCTGCTGGTTCACATTCAACCTCAAGTAAAAAGTAATTACCTACCTTAAAGCTTTTAACTTCATAAGCTAATTCTTTCTTTCCCATATTCTTTTCAGATTTGATTTTAGCACCCTTATCTTCAAGAACCTTTTTCATGTTTTCTAAAACCGCTAAAGTAGCACCCTCTTCAAGAGTTGGTTTTACTACAAACATTACTTCATAATTACGCATTATTTCACACCTCCTTTTGGACTTACGGACTCAACTGAGCCAAGAAGTTATTGAAGTAACTTGATTACTTCGTACATAATATAACATATTTAACTTAATTTGGCAATTATATTTTTTACTTTTTTTAATTTTTTTAATGTTTCTTTAAATTATATGTTAATATAAAACAAAAGTAGAAGTCTTCTTTCTCCTACTTTTAACAAAAGATAAGTCTAAGCAACTTTCCACTTGATTTTGGCTAATAATTTCTAGAAATTGACTTTCAATCAATCTTGATACATTTAGAACAGCATCAATTAAAATATATAGTTTATATTTTTTTGTAATATTTCCTTACCTTATCTGGTATTTTTATTATATTATATGCTTTTACTAACTTTCTTATGTATTAAACCAATTTAAACTATAAAAAAATTTTAATTTTTTTATTCTAAAACATTATTATCAAACTTCTCATCACCTTTATAAATTGTTAACTTTTCTTTATTATCAACTATTACCAATAATAAATTAGATATATCTTTATAACCTTCTTTATCTAATCTTGTTAAAAGCCATTTTTCATCATGATTAATCGCTCTTAATCCATCTTTTATAATTACTCCATCTATTATTAAATTATAAGATAAAGATTTCTCACTAACTTTTAATTTCATATCACTAGGTGTAACTGGAGTATATTTAGCCTTAGGTAAAAAACTCACTTTACCACTTGGTTCCATTACAGCATAATTAATTTCAGATATATCAAAGTAACCAGATTCCCTTGCATCTTGTAACAAATCATTTACATCTATTTTGCATCTTTTTAATTGCTCACGACTTATCTTACCATCTTTAATAATAACAATTGGAAATCCTGTTATAAATTTTCTTGATAAAATACTTTTTTCATTTAAAAATGATACCATTAAAGAAAATAGACCATAAACAGTCATAGAAATTAATCCTCCAAGAATTGGAATACTTTTATTAACAGTCATCTCTGCTGCAATATTTCCAAGAGAAAGACCAATTATATAATCAAATATATTAAGTTCACTTATCTGTTTTTTACCTAAAATCTTAACAACTAAAAATAAATAAACAACTGCAATACTACCTTTCAAAGCCATCATTAAGATATCTTTAAACATACATATCACCACTATTAAAATGAACAAATAACAATAAATTATACAAAAAATAGCTTAGTTACCTAAACTATTTTAATATTCTATTAACTTCTTCTAATAAATTATCTTTAATTAAATAATCACTAAATCCATCTGAAATAAAGTGTTCTTTAATAACTTCTGTATCTTTATTTAACATTACTATTACTTTTGCTTTAAACTTAGGATTTTTCTTTAATTCTTTTAATACTTCTAAAGCTCTTTTATCTAAATTATCATCCAAGAAAATATAAGAAAATTCTTCTTGAATTCTAATTCTATCTAATACATCATTTGCATAAATTGATGTTTCAACTTCAAGTCCATGTTCTCTTATTAATTTAATTAAACTATTTAAAAAACTCATATCATTAGATGCAATTAAAGCTTTTTCTTTAGCAAGATATTTATCAAACTCAATATTACCTTCCATATCCATTTTTTGATCAATAACTATTTTTACTTCACTACCACGATTTTCTTCACTTTTAATAGTAAAATAACCACCCATCTTAGATACTATTTTCTTAATAGTATTAATATCAACATCACCAGTTTCTAATCTACTTTGTTCTTTTTCTTGTAAAGGTTCATCAAGCATTAATAAATCATTAACTTTATCAATTGACATCCCACATCCTGAATCAGCAACTTCAATCATTAATCTACACATATCATATTTAGTAATTGTATTAACATTTAATTCAATAAATCCTTCGTCTGTATACTTAATAGCATTATTTAAAACTGATGAAATAATTTGTTCTAATAATTTAGAATCTCCATATAAATATTTAGGCATATTTTTACCTATATTAACACGAAAATCTACTTTAGAAGATATATTTTTCTCTTTTTGTAGTCTAACCTTTTCAATTAAATTATTTAAATTATATTTATTTTCAATCTTTTTAATATTACTATTTGTTAAAGTTGATATATCCATAACATTTTCAACTTGATAAGATAAAGAATGTGATAAATTATTTATTTCTTTAACTACTTCTTGCAAATCGTTTATATTTTTTATACTATAACTATTATGTGATAATTCTTGAATTTTTTTTATAGGTTCTTTAATTTGATTAGATGCTAGAAATAAGAAATTAGATTTTTCTTCATTAGTTTGATTAACAAGTAATCTATTTTTATTTAATTCAGTTATCATTTTAACATCTGGGTTTTCAATTGTAAAATACATAATAAAAGTTACAAGTGCAAAGATAAAACCTAATAGAAATAATTCCTGATACCAAAATGTTAAAATAAAGTTTATACTTCCAATTAATATAAAAGCATACAGAGGAGTAAACTTTGATTTATTTATTTCTTTTCGATATCTAATACATAAATAAAAATCAATACAAGTAAATATTATACAAACAAGATAAATTAAATTAACTGACATTCCTCCAGGTACAATTGTTGATGAAAGTTTGGTGTATTCAATAGGTAAAATTAAAACTAAAACATATATAAAAGGAAATATTCTAGCAATTATCTTTTGTTTTTTAGAATCAAAATCACAAATTCCCATTGAATAACTACACAATAAATAACTCCAGACTAGGTAATAAGAAGCCGTTACTTTAGATACAAATTGATATAAAAAGCTCGATATATCTGCTCCATTTTGATACCAAATGCAAGTTACTATTTCAAGAATTAGTCCTATAATTGTTACTAATAATAACTTTCCATATATCTTTGTTTCTTTATTTTGAATCTTTCCTTTCAAGAAGAAAATACTTGCAAATACTATTAAAAATAATAAAGCACTAATTGAAAAATATACACCCATATTTTACCTCCATCTATTTTTATCCTCTTAAATATTATATCACAGATTTTTTAAATTTAAAGGAAAAAGGAGCAATATGCTCCAAATAATTTATTTTAAAATTTTAGTTTTTCCTTTTAAAGTTCCATTTAACACATCTTCTTTGTCTTTATTTTTATAGAATGCTATATCTATTTTTGAACTAGCATTTCTTTTTAAAGGCTCTGTATAATATTCAATATATCCTGGTAACCAAGCCTCACTTAATTTAGTTTGGACTAGATTAAATAACCTTCTTTCAAAATCTTCAGTATCTAGCAATGGATCTTTTATTGATATATGATATCTTGGTATAAATTGTCTCATTTCATCTGAAATAGGAGTTACAACTATATCTCTAACTTCAGGCATAGCTGAAATTAATTCTTCTAATTCTTCTGGATAAATATTTTCAACCCCAGATACAAAATTACGTTTTTGTCTTCCAACATATTTATATTCTCCAGTTTCAATTTGAACTAAGTAATCTCCTAAATTTACCCATTTTCTGCCTTCCTCATCAACACTCATAACTTTTTCAGTTTCTCCTGGATTATTATGATAAGCTTTCATTATTGATGGACCTGATAAGTACAATAAACCTGGCTCACCTTGCTTTACTTCCTCTCCTGTTTCTGGGTTAATAAGTTTAACTTTTAAACTAGAAAGTGGATATCCTAAAGTTCCTTGAGTATTAGTTCCATTACTAGCAATTGAAGTTGCCCAAGTTTCAGTTGCACCTAATCCATCTCCAAGTGTTGCTTTACTTCCACAATATCTAAAAGCATCATTAATAGCTTTAATGGTATTAGGCTTGATTGCTTCTCCACCACTTGTTGCAAATCTTAAATTAGATAAAGAACCCTTTTTTAAATTACTATTAAGAACAAACTCCCCATCTTTTTGCTCAGTTAAAGATACCCAATGAGGAGGTCCACCAGCAGCTGCATGAGCATGAGTTCTAGCTAGTTCATTATAAAAATCTTTTGGCATAGCATTTAAAGTTAAAGCAAACTCTAAATTATTAGCAAGACTATAATGTAATAGCATTCTTCCGAATACCATTGAACCAATAGGAATATTTCCTAAATGAATTTCACCAGGATACATTACAAATTTTTCATTCATACCATCAACAACATAATTTAAACCATCTCCAGCTAAATCTACTCCTTTATGAATACCAGATGAACCACTTGTAAACATAATATCAGTTACTTCTTCTGGGGTATAAACACTTCTAGGTACTTCAAAATCATAAGTTCTTTTTGCAAGACTCATTAAATTGTTATCACGAGATAATTTATAATTACCTTCTAAAACTTGCATAGCTTTAGCTCCAACTTTCAAAGCCTTATTATCTGAAGATTCAAACAAAGGATATAATATTGTTGAAAAATTCAAAGCTTTTTCAGCATCCTTAAAGTTTCCATATAACATATCAACAGTTATAACCATCTTAGGTTTAGTTAAATAAATATCTCTTTCCATTTGTTCTTTATTAACAAGTGGACTAAAACCTACTACAACAGCTCCTATTATATCAAGTGCATATAATAAATAAACAGATTCAGGAGTATTTAAGGCACATACTCCAATTACATCGCCTTTTCTAACTCCCTTTTTATATAAAAGTTTTGCATATTGATTAATTCTTTCATGCATTTCTTCATATGTAATTTTTCTGTCCATAAAACTTAAAGCCGTATAATTCATATAATCTTTATTACTATTTAATATATAATTATACTTTGTATCATTGGGATTTGTTTTCATATTTTCACCTCTATAATAATTATAAATACTCATATTTAAATAATCAATAGAAAAGACAATATTTGACATTTATTATCAATTATTGTCTTTATTAATTTTTATAAATTTTATCTAATAACTAATTGATTATCACGATAATCAAAGATTACTGTTTCACCATAACTAATTTCGCCACTTATTAAAGCATTAGCAAGTAAAACTTCTAAAGTTTTAGAAACTACTCTTTTTAATGGTCTAGCACCATAATTTACATCATAACCAATTTCAACTAAATAATCTTTAGCCTCTTTAGTTAATTTTAATTTTATGTTTTTATCAGTAAGTCTATCTTCTATTTCTTTAATTATTTTATCTAATACTTGATAAATCACTTCTTTAGTTAAAGGTTTGAAAATTATTATTTCATCAATTCTATTAATAAATTCTGGTTTAAATGTTTCTTTTAATTCTTTTAAAACAGAATCATTATCATTATTAAGTGCATATTCACTTCCTAAATTACTTGTCATAATGATAATAGTATTTTTAAAGTCAACAGTTCTACCATTAGAATCTGTTATTCTTCCATCATCTAGAATTTGAAGTAATAAATTTAACACTTCAGGATGAGCTTTTTCAATTTCATCAAATAAAACAATACTATATGGATTTCTTCTTACAGCTTCAGTTAATTCGCCACCTTCTTCATATCCAACATAACCTGGAGGAGAACCAATAAGTCTTGAAACACTGAATTTTTCCATATATTCACTCATATCAATTCGAACCATATGACTCTTATCATCAAATAATTCATAAGCAAGAGTTTTGGCAACCTCAGTTTTACCAACTCCAGTTGGTCCTAAGAAAATAAACGAACCAATAGGTCTATTTGGATCCTTAATTCCACTTCTACTTTTTAAAATACAATCAGCTACTAACTTCAAAGCTTCGTCTTGCCCCATAACATTTTTTTTCATGTTATCATATAATCCTAAAAGTTTTTCTTTTTCACTTGAAACAAGCTTAGTTAAAGGAATATTAGTTAATTTAGAAATAACATAAGCAATATCTTCTTCATTAACTGTATCACTTAAAATTCTATTTTTTTCAACTTTATTTAATTCTTCAAGTTCCTTTTCAATTCTTGGAATTTCCCCATGTCTATATCTTGCAGCTGTTTCTAAATCATATCTATTTTCAGCTGTTTGTAAAGTAAATCTTGCATTTTCTAACTCTTTCTTTTTAGCTTTGATTTTATCATTTAATTCCTTTTCATGATTCCAAGCTTCTTTAAGCTTAGCTTCTTGTCCTTTTAAATTAGTAAGTTCTTTTTCAATTTCCACTAATCTATTTTTAGATAATTCATCTTTTTCTTTTTTAATTGCTTGTTTTTCAATTTCTAAAGATAAAATATTTCTTGTTACAGTATCAAGTTCAATAGGAACTGAATCCATTTGAACTCTAATAGTTGCACAAGCTTCATCAACAAGGTCAATAGCCTTGTCTGGTAAATATCTATCAGTTATATAACGATTAGATAAAGTTGCTGCTGAAATCAAAGCCTTATCAGTAATAGATACACCATGATGAATTTCAAATCTTTCTTTTAAACCTCTTAAAATTGTAATAGTATCTTCTACAGTTGGTTCAGATACTTTAATCTTCTGAAATCTTCTTTCTAAAGCTCCATCTTTTTCTATATATTTTCTATATTCATTTAAAGTAGTAGCTCCAATTACATGAATTTCACCACGAGCTAGCATTGGCTTTAAAATATTTGATGTATCCATAGCTCCTTCAGCACCATTTCCAACAATCATATGGATTTCATCAATAAACATGATGATATTTCCTTCACTTTTCTTAATTTCATTTAAAACATTCTTAAGTCTTTCTTCAAATTCACCACGATACTTAGCTCCCGCAATCAAACTTGCAAGATCAAGCTCCCATATTTTTTTATCTTTTAAACTATTTGGAACATCTCCAGCTACAATCCTATTAGCAAGTCCTTCAACAATAGCAGTTTTTCCAACACCAGGTTCTCCAATTAAAACTGGATTATTCTTAGTTTTCCTAGATAAAATTCTAGTTATTCCTCTAATTTCTTCATCTCTTCCAATAACTGGATCAATTTTACCATTTTTAGCATCAAGAGTTATATCACGACCATATTTTTCTAAAACATTTTCATTTTCTTCATTATTATTTGGAT
>CANRCN010000030.1 GCA_947629135.1 uncultured Bacilli bacterium
GTATGAGTAAAAGAAAAATATCTTTAATATTATTCTTTGAAACATTATTTATTGGTATTATTTCTCTTTTAGTTGGATTAGGTCTTGGTGTATTACTATCACAAGTTATGAGTTTAGTTGTTGCAAATATGTTTGAAGCAAATCTTACAAAGTTCGCATTTGTATTCTCATCATCTGCTTGTATTAAAACTATTATTTATTTTAGTATTATGTATTTACTTGTGATGATATTTAATACTTATAGTGTTAGCAAATGTAAATTAATTGATTTATTAAATGGTGCAAAAACAAGTGAAAAGATTAAACTAAAAAATCCTTATTTATGTATTATTATTTTTATTATTTCTTGTTTAGTTTTAGGAAAAGCATACCACATGGTAACAGCAGAATTTTTAACTTTACAAGATGTAACTGACATATTAAAACCAATTATCATGGGTGCAGTAAGTACATTTCTTATTTTCTGGTCTTTATCAGGACTTATTTTAAGAATAGCAATGTGTATCAAAAAATTCTATTACAAAGGATTAAATAGTTTTACATTAAGACAATTTTCAAGTAAAATTAACACGACCGTATTTTCAACAACAATTATTTGTTTAATGTTATTTATAACAATTTGTTTATTATCTGCTTGTCTTACTATGAAAAATTCTATGAATGCTAATATTAGAAAACTTGCTCCAGTAGATGCTATGTTTACAGTTAATATGAATATGGATAAATATTATGAAAAATATAGAAATTATGGATATAATGATTCTCAAATAAAAAATTCTCATTATACAGCTAAAGAAATGTTTCGTTTATTTAATTTTGATATAACAACTTACTTTAAAGATTATATAGAAGTTAATACCTATGCAACAAAAGATTTAACTATGAATCATACTTTAGGATCAAATTTAGATAGTATTAGAAACGAATTTCCGTTTTTGGCTTATGATACAATGGAATCTATTATGAAAATTAGTGATTATAATAAAGTAGCTAGATTTTATGGTATAGATGAATATTCTTTAAATAATAATGAATATATTATAGTTGCTGATTTCAAATCAATGGTTAATGTTAGAAATATTGCTCTTAAAAATAATGAAGTAATTAATTTATTTGGACATACTTTAAAACCTAAATACGATTCATGTCAAGAGGGATTTTTAGAAATGTCTAGTCAACATATTAATACAGGAATTATATTAGTGCCTGATAATATTGTAAATGAAGAATATTTAGTGCAAAATCATTTGATAGGCAATTATAAAACAACAGATAAGGAAGAAATAATGGCAATAGAAAATAGTATAAATAAATTAGATAAAGATTCAAAAGCAAGTGTTTATTTACTTCCAAGTGGTTCAACTAAACTTGCTATTAAAGAAGCAACAACAGGATTATCTGCAATGGTTACATTTATTGGTCTTTATTTAGGAGTAATTTTCTTAATTAGTAGTGCAGCAATTTTAGGATTGAAAGAATTATCTGAAAGTAGTGATAACAAAGAGAGATTTAAAATGTTAAGAAAAATTGGTACAGATGAGAAATTGATTAATAAAGCATTATTTAGACAAATTGCTATATTCTTTATGTTACCTTTAATACTTGCCTTAATTCATTCTATCTTTGGAATAATGTTTGCAGTTAAAATATTAGAAGTATTTGGAACAAATGAATTGCTTCCATCGATCATTACGACATCAGTTATTTTAGTCTTTATCTATGGAGGATATTTCTTAATTACTTATATATCTAGTAAGAATATTATTAAAGAAAAATATTAAAAATGATACAAATTAACTAATATTTACAATTTATCATTTTGGTGGTATAATTACTGTCTGAAAAGAGGAATATATGGAATTTGATAAAGTTATAAGAGAAAGATTTTCTGTTAGAAGTTATAAAGATACTATTATAAATGATGAATTAATAGAAAAGATATTGGAAGCAGGAATTTTAGCTCCAACTGCTAAAAATTTACAACCTGAAAAAATATATGTTGTAAAGTCGAGTGAAGGCTTAGCAAGTATTGATAAGGCTAGTCCTTGTAGATATAATGCCCCAGTTTGTTTAATAGTTGCAAGTGATAAGGATATAGCTTGGAAAAATAATACAGATTCAACTTATGAAATGGATGCTACAATTGTAGGGGTTCACATGATGCTTGAAGCAACTAATTTGGGAATTGATAGCATCTGGGTTAAAATGTTTGATAAAGATATTTTAAAAAGAGAATTTGAGATACCATCTAATATAGAACCAGTTTTCCTAATGCCACTTGGATATCGAGCTGATGATTGTAAACCATCTCCTATGCATAATAGCAGAAAGAACTTAAAAGATATAGTTATATATAAATAAAAAAATAATATATATTTTATAGGTGAGATTATGACAAAGGATAGTAAAAGGGAAAAATTTAATAAAAGCATTATAATTTTTACAATAGGTAGTGTAATTGGAACTTTTTATGAAGAAATTTTACATTTTGTTAAGTTTTTAATATTTAGAAAAGAAATATCTTGGGTTACTAAAAGAGGATTAATATATGGACCTTTTAGTCAAGTATATGGAATTGGTGCAGTTTTAATTTATTTATTGTTTTGCAATAACAAAGAAAGAAAATGGTATCTTAACTTTTTATATGGTTGCTTAATAGGTGGAATATATGAATTTAGCATGAGTTTTATTCAAGAAAAGATTTGGGGAACAGTTTCTTGGGATTATTCAAATGATTTCTTGAATATTGCTGGAAGAACTTCAATTCCATTTATGTTATTTTGGGGATTAGCTATTTGTGCATTTATTTATTTTCTTTATCCACTTATTTGTAAGTTTTATGATAAAATATCTAAAAAAAGATTAAATTTACTTACAAATTTACTTCTAATCTTCTTTGCTTTTGATATTTTTATTACATCAGCAGCTACTATTAGACAAACAACAAGAAGAGCAGGAGAGGCTCCTAAAACTTTTATTGGAGAATTTTGTGATAAACATTATCCAGATGAATATTTAAGTAAGATGTACAATAATTCAAAATTTGTTGAATAAATTAAAGTAAACCTTATTGCAGGTTTACTTTTTCTATGTTAAAATTAAAAAGTAGAGAGGTTATCATGAAAAAGTATTTAGATTTTATTATCAAAGGCATTTATGCTGGAATTTTAATTAGTATAGGAGGAATTGCTTATTTAGCTATTCCAGATAAGATAGTCGCCTCATTCGTTTTTTCTTTAGGTCTTCTTACTGTTTGTATGTATTCATTTAATTTATATACAGGTAAAGTAGGTTATATTTTAGTAAATAAACCAAGTTATTTGATTGAATTATTATTATCCTTAATAGGTAACTTTTTAGGAACCTTAGGGGTTGGGAGTTTAATGCGATTAACTAGATTTAAAGGCTATACAGAAACTGCAATTAGTATTGTTAATACTAAATTAAATGATAATTTGCTAAGTATCTTTATCCTAGCAATTTTTTGTGGTATGATCATGTATATTGCTGTTAATAATTATAAAAAAGAAGAGGATGTTATAGGAAAATATATGACTATTTTTATGGGAGTTATGGCCTTTATCTTATGTGGATTTGAACATTGTGTTGCTAATATGTTTTATTTTAGTATAGCTGGAGTTTTCTCTTTTAAAGTTTTCTATTATTTACTTGTAATGATTTTAGGTAATAGTCTTGGTTCAATTATAATTGCTTTTTATTATAATATGTATAATAAAAAAGTAGAAATTAGTTTGAAAGATATATTTAAGAAAAAATAACATGGAATATATGATTGAAAAAGTAAAAAATGAAGTAAAAAAAATATTAGAAAATGATGAATCTGGTCATGATTTTAATCATACAGAAAGAGTTTTAAATTTGGCTCTTAAGTTTTCTAAAGATTATGAAATAGATAAAACTAAACTTTCTTTAATTGCTTTACTTCATGATGTAGATGATTATAAATTAGTTGGACTAGAAAATTCTTTAAAATTATCAAATGCTACATTAATTTTAGAGAATATTAATTTTGATAAAAAGCTAAGTAAAGAAATTTTAAATGAAATAAAGAAAATAGGATATAGTAAAAGATTAGAAAATTTAATTCCTGAGTCTTTAGAAGGTAAATTTGTATCAGATGCTGATATGTGTGACTCTTTAGGGGCAATAGGTATTTTAAGAGTTTATGACTATAGTAAAAGTAATAAAATTCCATTTTTTAATAAAAATTGTTTTCCTATTTTAAATATGGATGCTAATTCCTATAGAGAAAAAAATGGTTCTAGTATAAATCATTTTTTTGAAAAATTATTAAGATTAAAGAAATTGATGTTAACTGATGATGGAATGAAAGAAGCTTATAGTAGGAATCAAATTATGATAATGTTTTTAGAAAGTTATTTTAAAGAAAATGGAGAAGATGATTGGTTAGATTATTTAAAAGATTATTTAAAAAAAGAAAATCTTATCAAGTAGATAAGATTAACATATTTTTTTAACTTTAACATTATTTTGAGTATTATTTCTTATATAGCAATTACTTTTTTCTTTTAAAAAAGATAAATTTATGATATTTTTCATTATTTTACTTCTAGCTTCTTTAGTTAAAGTATCTATTTTTAAATAAAATTGTCTATATTTTAATGGACTAACTCCTATTATTTTAGAAAATGTTTCTGAATAATATTCAAGACTTGTAAATCCATATGAAAGAGCCACTTTTAAACATGAGTAATTTGGATTAACAATATCATTTAGAGAATTATAAATACGCATCTTATTAAGATAATCTGTTATAGTTAAACCCATTTCTTTTTTAAATAAATTAATAATATAAAATTTATTATAATGAAATATTTCTTCAAGATAATCTAATTCGATTTTTTGATATAAATTGTTATTTAAGAAAATTAAGACATCAATTATTATTGGATTGGAATACATAATATCACGTCCTTTAATGGGCTATATTTTAACATAAATTAGTAAAAAAGTCAATTTTGTTTAAAAAAATAAATTATTTTCATGATTTAATTAAGTTGGAGGGAGAGATTATGAAATATGCTAAATTAGCAACAACTAAGGAAATACTTGATAATTTAACAGAGAATAAGTTGACATCAAAGGAATTTAAAAATGGAATTCCAATTATTTATGATAAGGAAAGTGTTTATGTAAATAGTAAAGATGGACATACACTTTTAGTTGCAGGTATGGGAAGTGGAAAAACTCAAAGTGTAATTTTACCTTTTATTAGATCAACAATTAAATCTAAAGAATCAATGTTTGTTATTGATAAAAAAGGTGATTTATTTGAAAGGAATATAAAAAATCTTAAAGAATTAGGATATCAAAGTTATATATTTAATTTTGAAAAACCTAAATTAAGTTCTTGCTTTAATCCTTTAACTTTGCCTTATGAATTTTATAAGAAGGGTGATTATGATACAGCTTATAAATTACTTGATAAAATAGGATTTTATTTGTTTTCTGATAATAGAGAAAAAGATCCTTATTGGACTAATACAACGATTGATTTATTTGAAGGAGTAGCTTTATATTTATTTGAAAATGCAGATTGTTCTGAAATAAATTTAAATAGTATTTATTTAATGATTAATAGTTTAATTGATAATAATAAAAGTTTAGAATTGATGAATAGTTTAGAAAAAACTAATCCTATTTATATATTATTAGCTGGAACCCTAAATGCTCCAGTTGATACTAAGAATAGTATAATATCAGTTTTTAATTATAAAATGAAACCAATTGTATGTAGAATGAATTTATCTAAATTACTTTCTAAAAATGATTTTGGACTTGAAGAAATATTTAAAAATAAATTTGCTATTTTTATAATAGGAAGTGATAGTTTAATATCAAATACGTTAGGAGCTCTTTTAATAGATCAGATATATGAAGTTAAAAAATATTTAGATAATAAAGATATGATTAATTTTATATTAGATGATTTTGATGAATTACCATCTATTTATGAATTTGATAAAGTTCTTAATTATTCAAGAAGCATAGGAGCTAGATTTTTATGTAGTATAAAAAGTTTTACTAATTTAAAAGAAGTATATGATAACATAGATATTATTAGATTATGTTTTAGTAGTATTATTTATTTAAGAAGTAATGATGCATATACAATTGAGGAAATAAGTAGGATGTGTGGTGAAAAAGATAATCGTGAAAGATTATTAGGAGTAGAAGATTTAAAAACTTTGAAGGCTTTTGAAGCTATAATCTTACTTGAAAGAAAATCACCTTATAAAGGATTTTTAGTACCTGATTATAAATTAAATCCTAATACATCTTTAGAAACAATTAAGTTTGAAGAAAAAGAATTACCAGAAGTTAAAACTTATAATTTCTAAAATATATATTTACTTTTCAATGAAAAAAAGTTTTAATTGAAGTAAAAATGTAAGGAGAAAATATGAAAGAAGAAATATTAAAAAAAGTATTAAAAAGTAAAAAAAATTTAATAATTAATGGAAAAATATCGACAGGGAAAACTTTAAATATAGGATTTCCAATTGTTAAAAGTATGATAGAATCTAATGAAAGTTTATTTGTATTAGATTCAAAATGTGAATATTTAAAACAATATTATGATTTATTAAAAGAGAAAAATTATAATATAGTTATAATTAATCATCGTTATTTAAAATATAGTGAAGGATGGAATTTTTTAGAATATCCTTACAATTTATATAAAAGTGGACAAATAGATAAATCAATAGATTATCTTGAACAAATTGGTAATGGATTATTTTATGATAGAGAATCAGATCCTTTTTGGGGCCAATCAGCTAAAGAATTATTTAAAGGAGTTGCTTTAGGATTATTCCAAGATGGTAAAAAAGAAGAAATAAATATTAAGAGTATTAGTAGTATGATTAATTTAGGTGATCTTGAAGTTAGAGAAAGTAAATATCTTACAGAATATTTTAAAATGAAAGACTCATCTGATATTTCATATATTTGTGCTAGTGGAACAATTTTTGCTCCAAGGGATACAAAAGAAAGTATAATATCAGTTGCTAAACAAAAATTATGTTTATTTGGAAGTAGAGAATTACTAAGTAAACATTTAAGTAAAACAACTTTTGATTTTAATGATATTATTAATAAAAAAACGGCTATTTTCTTTATAGCAAAGGATGAATCATCATATCTTAATATTCTAACATCTATATTTATTAGTCAATTATTTTCTATATTAGTTGATAAAGAAAATAAAAATAAAAATAAATTTAATTTTATACTTGATAATTTTGATTCTATTGCTTATATAAATGAACTTTCAACAATGATGAGTTCAGGTATATCTAGAAATATAAAATTTACTATTTTAACAAGATCAAAAGCATATTTTGAAGAACAATATGGATATTATATTAACAGTTTAATAAATGAAATAAAAGTATATGAAAAAAATCTTGAAATTAAGGTAGATGATGAAGAAATTTTATCTGATAATGAGAATATAGAATCAGAATTAAAAAATTCTAATATAGAATATCCAATTTTAAAAGATAATAATTTCCAAGTTTTTGATTTAAAGAATTATGTTAATAATAAATATAAAGAAAATAAAATTAATGTTGATGATATACTTCATAGACTTGATTTAAAAATTATGGAGATAGAAAAAGAAGAAAAAAGATTAGTTGAAGAAGAAGTTGCCAATTCTAAAAATATAAAATCAGATTTAGAACAATTTAAAGTAAAAGATTAAATGGAGGCTGTTATGAAAAATAAATTTACCATTAATGAAGAATTATTAAAAGCTTCTATCATAGGTTTTGTTGTAGGAGATGCATTAGGAGTACCTGTTGAATTTGAAAATCGAAATGAATTAAAAGAAAATCCAGTATTGACAATGGAAGAATATGGAAGTCATTATCAACCTAAAGGAACGTGGTCAGATGATTCTTCTATGGTATTAGCTACTATGAATGCTATTGTTAAAGATAAATCAGATGATTTTATTGAAATACTAAATACAATAGCTTCTGAATTTGTTAATTGGGCTGTTGATTGTGAATATACTCCATTTGGAATTGTATTTGATATAGGAGGAACAACAAGTATAGCAATTAGTAATTTTAAAAGAACTAAAGATGCTTTAAAGTGTGGATTAGATCAAGAATTTCAAAATGGAAATGGATCTTTAATGAGGATTATACCAGCTGCTTTTTATGGCCTAGTAAAATGCAAAGATGAAAAAGAATTTGATGATTTTATTTTCAATGTCTCAGCTATTACACATTCTCATATCTATAGTAAAATATCTTGCTTAGTTTATTCAAAATATATAGAATTTTTATTAGAATTAAAAGATAAAACTAAAGCTTATTTAAAATTACAAGATTGGTTTAGAAAATATGAAGAGTTAAATAAAGATTATTCAGATGATTTAAAGAAATTTTCTAGAATATTAAAAGAAGATATATCAAGATTATCAGAAAAAGATATAGAATCAAGTGGTTTTGTTTTAGATACTTTAGAAGCAGTATTATGGAGTATACTAACAACTAATAATTATAAAGAAGCAGTTTTAAAAGCTATTAATTTAGGAGATGATACAGATACTATTGGAGCTTTAACTGGAGGATTAGCTGGAATTATTTATGGTTATAGTGATATACCATTGGAATGGATTAATGACTTGCAAAAGAAGGATTACATTATGGATTTAATAGATAAATTTAATAATAAAATAAATAATAATTCTTTTGATTTAGATTTATTGAATGATACTATCAATGATTTACAAACTAATCCAGATGTTTGTACTTTAACAAAATATGAAAATTCAGAAGAGAATGTAATAACTATTCAAGAATCTAAGCCTGATGAACAATTAACAAAGTTTATTAAATATTTATATGATACAAATAAAATGGATTCAAATTATAAAAAAAAAGATATAGAAAGTAAAAAAATATCTGAAATGAACTATGAAGATATTTTAACCAAACTTACTTTTATTATTAGAGGAGATAGATTCTGCTCTGGAAATTTATATAGTTATGTAAAAAATGGAGAATTTTTAGAATTATTACTTAGATTAAGAAATTTAATAATGGAGGAGGTTTTTAGATGAATAATTATATTTTAAAAATAGAACATATGCCTTTTCATAGCTCTTATGGTGTAGCTGATGAAATGAAAACACCAGAAATAGTTGTTGAAAGAATACCTATAACTAATAATGATATTATAAATTTAGGTGATGTTAAACTTGAAGTACTTTTGGTAACTGATAATTATGTTAAATTATTACTTCCTTATAATAAAGATATTTGCTATGATTATGAAATGCATCAAAATGAAAAGGATGAAATAATAACTTTATTTGTTGATAATAAAAAACGTCTTAAAAGAATTATCTTAGAAAATGTAGAATATTGGGATATAACATATATTAATGAGAAAGCCTTTAGAAAAGAAAATGATAATAAATCAATTATATCTTTAGAAATAGTATCAGATAATAATACTTATAAAATACAAGCAGAATTAAAGAAAGAAAAAAGTTGTGTAACTTATACTGATTCTAATAATAATATTCATTATGCTGATTTAAATGAGTTAATGTTTAAAGAACTTGATAATAAATTTAATAAAATTACTTCTAATTGGAAAAATAATTATTTTAAAGAAGCTAATACAAATGTTAGATGGAATTTAAAAAAGATTGAAAAAGGAAAATGTATTAAAGAATATAATGGAGAAAATGCTTATCCTGATAATTGGAATGAATTTATAGATTGTATTGTGTTTTATGAAAAGGTATGTAAGATAAATTCTATGAAAAAAATGAATATTAATGGAATAGATGTTCCATATAAAAAGGATAATAATATTATTTTAGCAGATCCTAATCAATTATATAAAGCTGCAATTGAAAGTAGTGTAAGAAAATATTTAACTATTAATTCTAGTAATAATGAAATAATTAATAATGTTAAAAATTTATATCGAATTATATTGGTATGTGGAGAATATGAAAATCCAATATTAGATGAAAAAAATTTAAAAGAGTTTTTGGTTGATAAAGATAAAGTAATAGAATTAGTAAAGAAATTTAAAGATATTAATAAAAATAAATTTAATAATGAACTTACTTATTTAACATTTGATATTAATGATTATTCATTGTTAAATAAATTAATAGATATTTTAAAAGATTCTTTTAAGGTAGGATAAAATGCAGTCTTCGTTTAGAAAATTTTATTCATTTTTAAATAAAAAAAATGAAAAAGAAAATAATAATATTTCTATGTATAAAGAAGATTATGAACAAAAATTATATAATTTATATGGAAATTGTAATGTTTTAAATAAGAAAGTTAAATTATTAATTATTGCTGATACACATGGAGCTTTAAATGAAAATGAATTTAGAGAATTTGTAAATAATAATTATTATGATTTTTGCATTATGGTTGGTGATCATTATAATAGAGATATAGAAATAGTTTTAAAATATATAGATAAAAATAGATTATGTGGTTTATTAGGAAATCATGATTATGATTATTTAAAAGATTATAATATTTTCAATTTAAATGGTAAAATAATTCAAGTAAATGGTATAAGTATTTTAGGAATGCAAGGAAGTTTTAAATATAAAAGCATAGATTTTCCATCTTTTACTGAAGAAGAAAGTATTAATTTTTTTGAAGATAAACCAAGTGTTGATATTCTAATAAGTCATGATAGAAAATTAGATCCATATAAAGTTAATAGAGATCCTGCACATCAAGGATTAATAGGTATTACAAATTATATTTATAAAAATAAAATTCCTATTCATATACATGGTCATATTCATGATAATTATGAAGAATTAATGCTTAATGGAACAAAGGAAATAAGTGTTTTTGGATATAAAATTATTGAAATTTAAGTGAGAATTATGATAGACTAATATTATAAAAAATTTATATAATGAAGAGGTAAAGTAATAATGGAAGAATTAACTTTAATAATTGATGGTAATATAAATATAGAAGAATTAAAAAAAATAAATGGTATTTTTGATATTGAAATTAATAATTATGATTGTCTTTCTAAACTTAATATAAAATATGATAATGAATTAGTAACAATTTCAGATATTATAAAAAGTTTTCCTGATTATCCTTTAATTATTTCTTTTGATAAACATTCCAAAAATAAATTAACAAATTACAAAATATTTATAAAGGATTTACATTGTGAAGAGTGTTTTAAAAATATAATAAAGAAATTACTATTAAATGATTGTATATTTTATGTTGCTAGTTATTATGATGATAATATTACAGATATAAAAGTAGATATAAAATATGATTCTAATATTATTAATGAAGAAGAAATGGATAATATAATTGACAATATTTAAATGTATTGTCAATTTTAATTGTAAAAATTATATTTGAAAATGATAAAATAAGAGTTAAAATTTATTGACTAACTTAATCAAATTTATTATAATTAAGATGAATAAGAAAGGGAAAAAAAATATGAAAAAATTTAGATTTAAGAAAAGGAAAAAAGAAATAATTTCTCTTGTTGTTAGTTTAGTAATTTTACTTATTATATTAGTAATTGGAATTGTCATTAATGAAAAGAATAATATTATGGTTATTAATACTAAAGAAAATAAAGAAAAATTAGAAAAGTATAATAAATTGCTTGATAATATAAAAAATAATATGGAAGAAATTTCAATTTCTAATTATGAATTTAATAATACATATAATTGGAGTACTTATAAATTAAACTTAGATGGTCCTGCTAAAAGTCAATATGATTTAGCTATTGCTAGACTTAAGGATTGTTATTTATATTATAGAACAAATGATTTTGATAATAATACAGATTTTATAAGAAAATTTAAAAATTATGATAAAGTTAGTAAAAAAGAATTTGATAAAATAATGTTAGGTTATGTTGAAAATGACAATATTTGTTTTGGGAATATTGCTAATGACTTTTACTATGTTGATTATGAAGAACCTTATGTAAAACCTTATGAAGATAATTATGATGTTAAAGAATTAGAATTATTTATAAAGCCAATTGTTTTAGATCATGTAGAAAAAAGAAACAAATGGTATAAACCTAAAAATTATGAAGAATTATTAAATGAAGAATATTACAGAATAAATTTATTAAATAATTTATCTGAATATTTAAAAATAAAATATGAAAGAGAAAGTAATTAAAGAGAAGGTGATTAATGAAAAAGGTAATATTTGTTATTTTCTTAAGTATAGTTTTTGTTATAGGATTAACAGGATGTGGTAAAACGAAAAATGAATTTAATATAGGAGATAAATCTGATATTATAATTTCAGAAAGTGATGTTACTATGTCTATTAAAGATGGAACTTTAACAAATACAGGTGCTACAATTATTTTAACTAATAATAGCAATAGAGATTTTCAATATGGAAACCCTTATGAAATAGAAATTAAAAAAGATGGTGAATGGCATAAAATCAATGTAAAATTAAACTTTACTTTGCCATCATTTGGCCTTAAAGCTAAAGAAACGAAAGAACTTAAACTTAACTGGGAAAATGGCTATGGTAAATTAGCAAGTGGTAATTATAGAATTGTTAAAAGTATTGATTATGAATCTGAAAAAGGTAAATATGAATCTTTTAATGTTACAGCAGAGTTTAATATTGATAGTGATTAAAAAATATAAAAATTTAGGAGGAGAAAATTATGAAAAAAATATTAAGTATATTATTAATGGGAATTTTGGTTATAAGTTTAACTGGATGTGGATTAACTGGAAAAAAAGAACAAACTTTAGTTTGTACTACTACTGAATCTGAAGAGGGATTAACTTTTGAACAAGTAATTTCTATGACTTATAAAAATGATAAGTTAAAACATATAAAAATTGATGTTAAAACAAAAGTTACAGATTCTAAGGTAAAAGAAAATTGGGAAGAATTTGCCAAAACATTAGATAAAGAGAATCAAGAATTTAATAAAGATGGTGCTAGTTTAACAGTTAAAAAAGATGCAAAAAATTATGAGTATATAACAACTTTAAATATTGATGTAGATAAAGCTACTGATGAAATGTTAAAAGAACAAGGATTTGAAGGATTAAAAGAAGACAATAGTACATTAGAAGATAGCAAAAAAGAAGCTGAAAAGGATGGAGCTGTTTGCGAAGTAAAATAACTGTAAATTTTGGAGTGTGTAAAAATGTATGATGCAATCAAATTCATTTTACCAGTAATTTGCTTAATAGGAATTATTTATATAATTTGGCTTAAAAATAAATATAAACATAATGGATCAACTATGTCAAAGGAAAATATAATAAAATATTTTCAAGATAATAATATTACAAGTTTAGAAAATGGAATTAAAATAAAAAATTTACCTAAAGAAATAGCTAAAAGTAACTATTTGTTAATGATGGTTCAAGATAAAACTTTAATTTTTAAAAAAGGAAAATACTATTTGAATAAATAGAAAGAGAAAATTAATTATATGAAAAGAAATGTTGTATGGCTTAATTATGATACTTATTTAGAAAAAGAGCTTGAAATAACCAAGAAATTAGAAAATATTGGTAGTTTTAAATTAGTTAAAAATTGTACTGATCAAAATATTAAAAGAAAACAAGGATTTTTATTAATTTTATATCTTTATGATTTTTATTATAAGTATAACTTAGGTAATTTAATAGATGATAATAACATTTTTGATATTTATGAATTTGATAGGTTATATCGAAAAAAATTAGGTAAATTTGATTATACTATTATTATAGATGCTGAAGTAGATGACAATTATTTGCCTTTTTCTAATACTTATTTTCTTACAAATGATCTAGAAATTTCTAAAAGATTAGATTTATTAATTCAAAAAATATCTAAAGAACAAGAAAATAAAAAAGAAATTAAATTTACAAAGAAAAGGTTAGAAAATATAGAGAAATTAAAAACTTGTATTAATAAAATACGTAAAGATTATTTTAAAATGGAAGATTTAGAAAAGAAATTACATGTAAATAAAAAATGGTTACAAAGATATCTTAAGGATATGAATTATTTATATAATAATATTGGCTTTGATAGAAGAAAAAAACTTTGGTATATTGTAAGAAAAAACAATTATTAAATATATCTTAAACTTATATAAACTATAGAAATATAGTTTATTTTTTTTGTCCACTAAAAAATCTATGTTGAGCAAAAAAAAATTAATTTATGGTATAACTATTATGAGGTGAGAGATGAAAGATAAATTTAAAGAACTTCTTGATAATAAGGTAACATTAATTAATGTTAAAGAAAGGGGAAAGGTAGATTTAATATTAGAATTATTAGAAAACTTTAGTATAAAGAATAACTACAAAACCTATCTATTTAGTTTAGGTATTAAAAATACATATTATAATAATGCTTTAATAAGTAAATTAAGTGGAATACCTAAAAAGATAATTCAAAAATATGAATATCCTTATCTTGGAATATCTAAAAATAATAAAGATAAAATTGATAGGGAAAAATATATAAAAACTATTGAGAATATTCAAAATAGTAATATTTATATGAGTGATACTATTATATTTAATGAAGATATAGTTGATTATATATTACCTGATATGCATGAAGATATTTTAATAATAGATAATTTATATAATTTTATAACTAAAAGTAATTATTCTGAAACAGAAATTTTTAAAAAGTTAAATAAGACTAAAATGATAGATAATATTATCTTATTTACTAATAATAAACAATTAGAAAGTCTTAATTTAAAAAATAATTATAAAATAGTTGAGATAGGAAATGATTAGAATGGATAGGGATAAAATAATAAAAAATATATTAAGTGAAAATATAACAATAATTGCAAGTTTACCTTTAGGAGGAAGAGTAAGTCTTACAACAGAACTTTTATATGATTATGCAATTCAAAAAGGCAAAAAAACTTTTTTCATAACTTTAGAAAAATCAACTTATAATTTAGCTTTATTAATTTCTAAAATTAGTAAATTAAAGGCTGATTTGATATTTAAATATCTTGAACCTTGTTTAATTTCTAGTAAAGATGATATAAAAATCGATAGGGATAAATATATAGCTGCCATTGAAAAAATTAGAAGAAGTAATTTATATATAGAAGAATTAGATGATGCTAGTATATGGAATTGGTACTTAGATCGATTTTTAGAAAGTATTGAAGAAGAGAAATATGATTTAGTAATAATTAATAGATTAGATATGATCTTAGAAAAATCTAAATGTAATATAAATAGGATGCTTTCTAAATTAAATGAGGCAAGTAGAAATTATAAAACTAAATTTATTTTTATAACAGGAGTAAACAAACAACATGATGAATTTGAACTAAAGGATATAAAAAATTATTATAAGTTGAAAAAGTATTTAAAAAATGTTATTTTATTACAAAAAATTACTAAATCTGAACTTGAAGTTATTAATTATTGGAATTTATATGAAGTAGGAAGATTTAAATTAAAGGAGGTTAATTAATTATGAATTGTTGTCGTGGTAATAAAGAGGTTATTAAGATAATTTCTAGTAAAGATAACATTAAAGACCAATTAAAGGAGTTAAGGAAATATCATCATAAGAAGGGAGTAAGAAGTTATATTGATAAATTAATAAGATTTAATAATATAACTTCTTACTCCCTTCTTATGATGATATTTCCAATTAAAGGAGTTAAGGAAATATCA
>CANRCN010000031.1 GCA_947629135.1 uncultured Bacilli bacterium
CTTGGAGTATATTATACTATAGACAGACTTAATTCCGCTAATATATATAAAACGGAAATTCAAATAAAAATTAACGCATTTTTTAATTTTATAAAAAAATATATAGACTTAATTAGAAAAATAATTTATAATTTATTTATGGGTAATCCCAGGAGGTTTTGATGGATTTATCGGATAAAAAAAATAATAATATAATCAAAAGAATTAAAGAAAAGCTTGAATTATTAAAACATTATTCAGAATATGAAGAAAGGTTATCTTTAGAAATAAAGAGTAATTCAGAGTATATTACTTGGCTTGAACATTTTACTGAACAAGTTCCCATGTTTGGAGAATATTATGTTTCTAATTTAAAATATAAAGAGTTATTAGATACTGATAAAATAAATATGAAAAATATTAGAATTTTGTTTAATATAGTTAATAAATATGCTAATAAAAATTATATTTATCCTAAATATCATGATAATTCTGAGTATTATTTAATTGAATATAATAATATAATATATGAGATTGGACTTAGTTCTAAATTAAATGGTTATACTTATTATTGTAGAAGAGTATCAAACGTTGATGTTGCTGATGAAGTTATGAATTATAATGACATTATGGAAGATAAGGTTCGTAAAAGAACTAATATAATAAATATTAAATTAACTAGTTTAGATAATATATTAGATATATATTCAGAGAGTGTGCCTGTTGAAGCTCTTGAAAAGCAAGTTTATGATAGTATAGAAAATATAAAAACAAAGAAAAAGGTGAGATAATGTTTAATATTAATGATGATTATATGAATTGGTTAGAAAATTTTACAAATAATGTACCAGTTTTTATAGAAGAAGAATTTTTAGATCCGATTCCTTTACAAATTGGAGAAGAAAATGCTAAATATGGTAAATATATTCATCTTTTATATGATCTTGTAGTTGAATATGCTAAAAAGAATTATTTAAATCCAAATTATGATGAAAATAATTCTCCTTCTTATGTAATTAGATATAATGGTAATTTTTATGAAATTGGTGAAGATTTAGAATGGTTCAGGGAAGTATATTGTAGAAGGTTAGCTGTTTATAATGATGATTTTATAGATTATTTAGATATCAAAAATAATACAAATAGCTTAAAAAAAGACATAATAAAAAAGCAACTAGATAGTTTAGCTAATATAATATGGGAGTATTCTAATTATATTCCTTTTTCAACACTTTCTGAAAGAGTTGAAGAGACTATTCAAAATATTAAAGTTAAAAAATTTGGATCAAGATAGGAGTATATATGGAAGAATTTTTACTATGGATAAAAGATATATTAAATAGGTATATTGTTGTAGAAGATAGTTTTATTAATAATATGAGTGAAAAAGATAAAAAGTTTATTAAATTAATTCCAAAGTTGTACGAATTTTTTTCTTTAAATAATATACCTGCTAATAAAACTGAAACTGGTGAATATATTTCTTTAAAAAGAGGCAATTTAGCTTATCGAATTGGTAAATATAATATAAATGGTGAAACAAGATATTTTATTTGTCATGATGTCCCTAAAGAAGAAAAAGAAAAAGTAAAAGTGTTAAGAAAATAAAAAGGAGAAAAAATGGAAAAAATAATTGAAGCTGACATATTAGATATGGATGATTTCTTTTCAAAGTATAATAAAGATTTAGTATCTAGAGATTTAATTAATTATATATTAGATAATGCTAAAGAAATAGATGATGAAGAAGTAATAATTGTTTTAAATAAGAAAATTGATAAAAAATTAGGTGATATTTTAAGAAATAGTTTTAAGATGGAATATAATTTAATGGTTAAAGAGCATTTTCATGATAATAAAATGCAAGTTATTTATTTCTTAATAGGGATATTGATGTTAATAATATCAAGAATATTAAATGAAGAAGCTTTATTTGAAGAGTTATTTTTAATTGGTGGCTGGGTTTTGATTTGGCAAACAGTTGAAATAGAGTTTTTTAGAGATACTGCTAATATTAAAAAGAGAAGAATATTAAAGAAACTTATCAATAGTCAAATTGTAGAGAAAAAAATAAAGTAAGAAGGTTATTTAAGGCTTTCTTACTTTTTGTTTACCATCAATTAATTCTTGAATTTTAATTAGGTCTTCTAAATCATTTGTAATGTAATAATTTTGATCATCTGATTGTTCATATGGATCTATTCTTCTCTCGACTTTTTGACTAAATAAAACTCCAATTCCTCCTTTATTAACCCAATCTTTAACTTTATAAAGTGCATCATCAACTAAAATGCTATCAACAGGATCAAGAATTGTTTCTTTTCCAATTAAACGAGGTAAAGTAATAACTTCAACGTTTGGAATTTGAGATTCAATTTCTTCTGTTTTAAAAATAGCTTCATAGAAACAAGAAATATGTGTTAAAACTTGAACACTTAAAAAAATATCACTTTGAGCTAAGATTCTAATTTTATTTATACTATCATTTATGATAGTAGATTCATTTATTAAATGATCCCAATTTACTTTTTTAAAATAATTATCAATTTTAACTTGATTATTTATATCTATCCCCATTTCTTTCATTTCTCTAAATGCTAAGTTGACACTGTCATAGATAACACCATCACAGTCGATATATAAACGTCTTTTCATAAAACCTCCTACTAGTCAAGTATAACATTTTTTTATTTCATTTGGTATAAACTTTACGTAAATTTAATAAAATATATTAAGTATGGGAAAAATAAAAGAATATCTTAATTCAAGTAAATTAGAACTTATTTATAAAGAAGATAAATTAGACGTTGTTAATTATAGTGAAATCATTTTGATTACAACGGATAAGATAATTCTTAGTAAAGATAGTCAAAATATAATTATTAAAGGTATTGATTTAAGTTTATTAAAACTATTAGATAATGAAGTGTTAATTGGAGGTAGTATTAAATCAATAGAAATGTAGGTGAGATATGCAAAACATATATATTGTAAAGATAGATGCGAAATATTTTTCAAGGATACTTAGATATCATATATATATAAATAAGATTAAAAAGAATAATGAGTATTATATTCTTTATTTAGATTATGATAATTATAAGAAGTTGGAAAAGTTTCAAAAAATTTATAATATAGAGTTTGTTGGATATAAAGGATTAATAAAATATAAAGAATTATTTAAAAAAAATTGTCTTTTTTTTATTATGTTATTGTTTGGTATTAGTTTAATAGTATTTTTTTCAAATGTAATTTTTAAAATAGATGTTATGTGTGATGATAAAGAAGTAGAAGATTTAATAAGAAGGGAATTAGATAGTAAGGGAATTAGTGTATATAAGTTTATTAAAAGTTATGATAAGAAGGAAGAAATTAAAAAAAGTATTCTTAATAATAATAAAGATAAACTAGAATGGTTAGAGATAACTAGAGTTGGTAGTAAGTATGTTGTTGAGGTTGAAAAAAGAATTATAAATCAGGAAAATGTTGATACAAAGCCTCGAAATATTATTGCAACTAAGAATGCTATTTTATTATCAATTGAAGCAACTCGAGGCAGTATTGTTAAGAAATTAAATGATTATGTGAAAGCAGGAGAAAGTGTTGTTAGTGGGGTGATTACTCATAAGGATGAAGTTGTTGATTTGGTAAGAGCTGATGCTGTTATTTATGGAGAAACGTGGTATAATGTTCATGTTTCTTATCCAATTGCTTATTATGAAAAGAATTATTCAGGACATGAAAAGAAAAGACTTAGTTTAACTGTTTTTAATAAGAAATTTAATTTTTTTGATAATACTAAGTATCAAGATGAAGAAATATTTGAAACTAAAATATTTGCTCATAAGTTTTTACCTTTTAAATTAAGTTTTGAAAAAGTTTTAGAAATTAAAGAAGAAGATAATGTTTATACAATAGATGAAGCTTATGAAGAGGCTTTGAAGGTTGCTAGAAAGAAAATATTAGCTAAACTTCCTAAAAATTCGAAGATTTTATCTCAAAAAAAATTGAAAATTATTGTAAATAATAGTACAATAGATGTAGATATCTTTTTTAAGGTATATGAAAATATTACAGCCTATGAAGAAATTTCTAAAGATAAAATTAAAGATAATGTAAAGATAGGAGAATAGTATGTTTCATTTAGCAAATGATTTAGTAGAAGTTATGCATAGTACTTGGCCTATAGTTGCTGTATCAGTAGTTTCTGTAGTTTCTCTAAGAATTGTATATTTAATTAAATATAAGCCTAAATTTATATTGTATGAAGAAATTCTTGCTTTGATATTTATAGTTTATATTTTAATGTTTTTCCAAGTTGTAACTTATCAAGATATTATTTCTTATGGAAATAACTTTATTCCATTTAAAGAAGTAACGAGATATTCATTTGGTTCAAAGTTATTTTTTAAGAATGTTGTTGGTAATATTGTTTTGTTTACTCCATATGGATTTTTTGCTTCTTATTATTTAAAGTTAGATAAGAAAAAAACAGCTTTCATACTTATTTTCTTAGTATCACTTTCAATTGAAACAATTCAATTAGTAATAGGTCGAAGTTTTGATGTTGATGATATTTTACTTAATTTAATAGGTGGTATGCTCGGTTATTTTATTTATAGAATTTTAGATAGGGTAACGGATAAGATGTCTAGAAGTACAATTAGTACTATATTAATTACTGCAATTATCATTGGGATTGTTGCACTTTTATATATAATGTTGTGAGGTAGTATATGAAAATAGGATTATTTAATGAAACAAATGAAGAAATTGATGATGAATTAAAAATAGTATTAAAAGTTTTAAAGAAGGGATTAAAGATACTTGAAATTCAAAAAGTTGAATTTAATGTTATAATTGTCTCTAATGAATATATTCATGAACTTAATAAAACTTATCGAGGAATTGACAAAGAAACAGATGTTATTAGCTTTGCTTTAGAAGATGATAAGACTTTTAATCCAGAGGATAGAGTTCTTGGAGACATTTATATTTCAATTGATAGAGTTCATAGTCAATCTTTAGAGTATGGACATTCATTTACAAGAGAACTTTGCTTTTTAGCGGTCCATGGAATGTTACATTTACTTGGATATGATCACATGGAAAAGAAAGATGAAGAGGTTATGTTTAGTTTGCAGGATAAAATATTAGAAAGTGCTGGCATTACAAGATAATTTATTAATATTTAAAAAAAACAAACATATAATTTACCAAGAGGTGGAAATGGGAACTACTGAGATAATTACTTTGGTTACATTTTTAGTTACCATGATTTTGGGGTTCTTTTCAAAGAAAAGTAAGTTTATAAAAGATGAATTAATACCCCTTCAAAATCTAGCTATTGGTATTATAGTTGCTTTAATTGAATGGTTTATAACCAAAGACTTGGATGCTGCAATTTTATTATCTGGTATAACGGCTGGAGGTAAGTATGATATCTTAAATAATACTAAAAAGATTGTAACTAAAGAAGTAGAAATAAAATAAGTGTTTTTGATTTAACACTTATTTTTTTCATAATATTTAATTAATTTTTTGCTAACATCTTCTATATCTTCTTTACTATCTAAGTAATAATCATCAATTAATCTATTGTTGTCATTAAAAAGAGAAGTAGCTTGATCAAATATTTCTTTGGTTTTGCTTGGAGTTAGAAGTTTTTTATTACTTTGCCTTTGAATTTTTTTAATAAGTGCTACTAATTCTTCAGTTTTAATATTACTTCTAATAGGAATAGAATTATAATCTAAAGTTAGATAAGAATTATTAAAAATTAATTTACCAAATATTAAATTTCTAATATTTAAAAGTTGAATATTAGTTGGATCAGCAAGAAAAAATCCTTCTTCACTTTCTATTAAAGTAATAGCATGATTAAATTTGTATTCATCATTGTCTTTAGGAGTCTGATTATGGTTATTATCATTTTTAGATTCGTGTCTTTTAATTTCTGATATAATGCTAACTTTATCTTCATTATAAATACAGGTAATTGAATAAGCTTTAAAGCCAAGCTCATTTAAAATTTGAGCTTCTAATTCTGAAAATTCTAAGCAAGCTGCATTTCCAGTTGTAACAACAGCTCCATTATAGAAAGGAAGAATTATTCTTTTTTTATTATAAATTAATTCTTTATTTATAGAAAAATAACCTCCCCATAGTAAATGATTATAAAAAGCTGCTGCTAAATATGGATTAGTAATTTGTAGTTCTTTTAATAATATAGTACATTTTTTAATGATATTTAAGTAACTATCTTTAATTTTTAATATCTCATCCATGTATGCTATGAATAGTTGATTCATAGAATCAAGATTAACCCATATATTAGGATTATTATAATCTTTCATCAATTTATAATATTCTTTCAATGCTTTAAGATTCATACTCCCTCCTTAATTCATTTTTATTATTATAATTGTTTTTAAGTTCTTGTCAAGACTTAAAAAAATTATGAGTTATTAAGTATCAATGAGAGAAAAGACTTAGAAATTAATGTTGATAAAGAACCATTACTTGTATGATAAGTAGGAGATTTTCTTCTTTTATTTTAATTTAAAAAAATCTATTATTTTTTTCTTATTTATGTTAGAATAATAATGAATGGTGATATTATGTTAGAAAAGTTGAAAGTAGTATTCATGGGAACTCCTGAATTTAGTGTTCCTATTTTAGAAGAGTTAATTAAAAATTATCAAGTAATAGGGGTTGTAACTCAACCTGATAAAGTAGTTGGACGACATCAAGAAGTTTTGTATCCTAGAATTAAAGAAGTTGCTTTGGAACATCAAATAAAAGTTTTTCAACCTATAAATATTAAAAATGATTATCAAGATATTTTAGATTTAAATCCAGATATTATTATTACATGTGCATATGGTCAAATAATACCTAATGCTATTTTAGATTTTCCAAAATATGGTTGTATAAATGTTCATGCTTCACTTTTGCCTAAATTAAGGGGAGGTGCTCCAATTCATCATGCTATTATAGATGGATATAAAGAAACAGGAATTACTATAATGTATATGGACAAAGGAATGGATACGGGTGATATTATAAGTTCTAAAAGTATATTGATTTTGGATGATGATACTTATCAAACTTTACATGATAAATTAAGCATTTTGGGAAGTAAACTTTTGATAGATACTATACCTAGTATTATAAAAGGAGAAAATAAAAGAATTAAACAAAATCCTGATGAAGTAACATTTGGCTATAATATTAAAAGAGAAGAAGAACTATTAGATTTTAATAAAAGTATTCAAGAAATATATAATCAGATTCGAGGATTAAATCCTGATCCAGGTAGTTATTTTATGCTAAATTCAAAAGCTGTTAAAGTTTATGGAGCTTTAAAAAATGAAGATGATACTTATAAAGAAAAGGAAAATGGTTGTATTGTAAAAACAGATAAGAAAGGAATTTATATAAAAGCTAAGGATGGACTTATAAAGATAACTGAATTACAAATAGCAGGTAAAAAAAGAATGGATACTGCAAGTTTCTTAAATGGAAATAAGGAAGAATTAGTTGGAATTATTGTAAATAAAGGAGTAAATTATGAGAGATGAGAAAGGTAAAATAACAGTTAAATCAGTTTGGAAATGGTTAAGGAGTAGTCAAGGTAAAAAATATTCTTTTGTGATTTTCTATGCTATCTTTTTTATCTTTCTTTTTATATTTATTAGTATGCCTGCTGATTATAAGCCTAATAATAAACAATCAGAAGAAGAGGTTTCAAGTTTTCCTTTTACAACTAAAAGATTAGAGAATGATGACTATAATTTTGTATATAAAGAAATTATTAATGAAAAAGAAATTAGTTTTTCAGGAGTAAAAGAAAATAATACAATTAGTATAAGTGATTCTAAAGATAAATACGATTATATTTATCAAAATGGGGAACTTTCTTTTATGGGAGAATTAAATCCTTTGAATTATTATAAATTATTAAGCATTTATAATATTAAAGCTTTACTTAAAGATGGAATTTTAGTGACAAAAGCTGAATTTCCAAGAACTAAGGAATATGAATTTTATTATGATATAGAGTCTTATGATTTAGGAGAATTTTTTGAAATAGATTATGATGGAGAAGAATCTTTAAATAGAATGATAGTTAATTGCGATGCTGATTTAGAAGTTAAAAAAATAACTTTTGATATAGTAAATTTTTTGAAAGGTGAGAATCAATTAGATACTGAAACAAATTCATATATGATTGAACTTAATTATGAGGAGGAAGCATGAAAAAAATAGTATTAATTGATGGAAATAATTTATTATTTAGAAGTTATTATGCAACAGCTTATAGTGGAAGCATGCTAAAAAATTCCAAAGGTTTTCCAACTAATGCTTTGTATGGTTTGATTAATATGCTAAATAAGATAATAACAGAGGAGAAACCAACTCATATTATGATTGCCTTTGATAAAGGTAAAACTTTTAGACATGATAAATATGAGGTATATAAAGCGGGAAGAAGTGAGACTCCTGATGAATTAAAAAAACAATTTCCACTTGCTTATGAACTTTCAACTGCAATGGGAATTAAGCATTTTGAAATAGATAACTATGAAGCTGATGATATAATAGGAACATTTGCTAGTCTTGTGGATTCACTTGATGATGCTTTAGGACTTATTGTTAGTAGTGATAAAGATCTTTTGCAATTAATATCTGATAAAGTTAAAGTTAAACTTTTAAAAAGTAATGACTATATCATGATGGATAAGAAAAAGTTTAAAGAGGTTTATGGTTCTGATGATCCAAGAAAAATGGTTGATTTAAAAGCTTTAATGGGAGATGCAAGTGATAATATTCCAGGTGTTAAGGGAATAGGCGAGAAAACTGCAATTTCATTGATTCAAAAATTTGGTTCTTTAGATGGAGTTTATGCAAATTTAGATAATATTACAGCAAAACTTCGTGAAAAATTAGAAAATGATAAAGAAAATGCTTATATGAGTTATGATATAGCAACTATTTATAGAGAAGTTCCGATTAATCTTGATCTAGATAATATAAAATATTTAGGAATAAATCATGATGATTATGAAAAAATGTTAAAAGAATTAGAATTTTATTCTTTATTAAAAAAACTTAATACTACTATGGAACAATCTGAAATAAAAGAAGTTAGTTTTAAAAAAATAGAAAGTCTTGATGAGATAAAATTAGGTGATACTTATGCAATTTATTTAGAAACTTTGGGTTATAATTATCATAATGATTCTCCTTTAGGTGTTTCAATTTATGATAAGGATAATAGTTATTATGTCCCATTTGAGTTATTAAAAAATAGTAATATTTTTGAAGATAATAAGAAAAAATACACTTATGATTTAAAGAAATTGTTATATATTTTTCATAAGTATAATATAAAAATAGATAAAAATATTGATGATGTTATGTTAATTAGTTATTTATTAAACAAGAATATTAAAAATGATATTGCTTATCTTGCTAATAGTTATCAATATGATATTAAGTTTTATGATAAAATTTATGGAAGTGAAATAACAATTAAACTTCCTAAAGATGATGAATATATTAAAGAAATAGTTAAAAAATCAAAATTTATTTATGAAATAATTCATAACTTATTTGAAGAATTAAAAGAAGAAGAAATGTTAAGTTTATATAAAGACTTAGAACTTCCTTTAAGCTATGTTTTAACAAAAATGGAAGAAAATGGATTCTTAGTTGATATTAATTATTTAAAAGAAATGGGAGAAGAATTAGATAAGGAAATGGCTAAACTTGAAAAAGAAATTTATGAAATAGCAGGTTGCAAATTTAATATTTTATCTCCTAAGCAATTAGCTGAAGTTTTATTTGAAACTTTAAAGATTCCTTATCCTAAAAGGGTTAAGGAAGGATCTTATTCAACAAGTAAAGATATTTTAGATAGATTAAAAAATAATTATGAAATTGTAAATTTAATTCTTGAATATCGAGCAGTTGCTAAAATGAAATCTAATTATATAAGTGGAATTATTAGTGAAATTCAATCAGATGGAAAGATTCATACAATTTATAATCAAACTTTAACAAGAACAGGAAGGCTTTCAAGTGAAAGACCAAATTTGCAAAATATACCAATTAGAGATGAAATTGGTAAATTAGTTAGAAAAGGATTTATACCTAGTGAAGGTTATAAAATAGCATCATTTGATTATTCTCAAATTGAGTTAAGAGTGTTCGCTCATATGGCAAATGCAACTGATATGATTAATGCATTTAAAAGTGGAATAGATATTCATACTAAAACGGCTAGTCAGATATTTAATGTTCCTGTTGAAGAAGTTACTAAAGATATGCGAAGAAAAGCTAAAGCTGTTAATTTTGGTATAATTTATGGTATTTCAAGCTTTGGTTTATCTGAAGATTTAAAGATTAATATTGATGAGGCTAAATCCTTCATTGATTCTTATTTGAATACTTTTCCAGGTATTAAAGATTATATGAATTCTTTAGTTATGGAAGTTTATAAAACTGGTTATGTTAAAACTCTAATGAATAGAAAAAGAATAATAGATGAAATAAATAATAAAAATTATTTAATAAGACAAAGTGGAGAGAGAATGGCTTTAAATGCTCCTGTTCAAGGAACTGCTGCTGATATTTTAAAGAAAGCAATGGTTGAAATTGATGAAGAGATGACTAAGTTAAATTTAAAGAGTAAGATGTTAGTTCAAGTTCATGATGAATTAGTTTTTGAAGTTGCACCTGATGAAATCGAAACATTAAGAGAATTAGTAATTAGAATTATGACTACAACCTATAAATTAAATGTTCCTTTAGAAGTTGCATATGAAATAGGTGATAACTGGTATGATGCAAAGTAATTTGACATTTTATTTGTAAAATTTGTAATAAAAAAATTATTACAACTTGATTATTCTAAAAAATATATTATAATTAATATGAATAAGATAGAAAGGATGTGACCCCATATGACAACTAAAAAAATGTTAAAACATGTTGACAATGAGTTAACAACGGGGGGGGTATATTAAATTTATCTCAAAAAATAAATTTAGTACGTATAAAGAAATAAGACATATAAAATTAGTATATTAATACTATATTTTCTGTGTCTTTTTATGTTTTTATTATAATCATGTCTTAAGAGAGGAGATTAAATTAAAATATTATGGAAAAACAAAATAGTAAAAGAAAATTAATAATTATAGTATCAATCATATCTGTATTAGTGCTAACACTAGGTGGCTCACTTGCTTTATGGACCTATTTTAAAGTGGGATCAAACCAACAATTAATAGCAGGTGATATTTATATGAAATATACAGGAGTAAATAATTTAAGCATCAAGGATGCTATGCCTTCTTTAACATATGAAAAAAATAATTATTTTGAATTTAATATAGTAGGAAAAAATACACATAAAGAAGATATTGTATATGAAATAGTATTAGATCATGGAGATGAGCCTGAAGATGAAAATAGAACTGAAAGAATAAAAGATGGATTATTAAAGTTTAGATTAGTTGAAGTAAAAGATGGAGAGGAAGAAGAGTTAATTCAAGAGGGAAGTTATGATGAACTAGTCAAAAGAAGAATATGGGTAGATAGAGTAAAAGCAGGAACAAAAGAAGAAGAGACACATACATATAGACTTTATATGTGGGTATCAATAGATACCAAGATAGGAAATGTAGAACAGGATTATACTTTAGTAGAATGGGATAAAGTATTTGCATCAGTTAAGGTAACAGTAAATGGAGATTTAAATGAAAAAGAATTGACAGAAGATTATATGATATTAAATGCAGTAAATGAAAGTGGAGAAGCATATGATTTAAAACAGCCAATTGAAAGTAGAGAAGATATAACTCTAACTTTAGCATCAAAAAGAGAAGTTACAAAGTTTGTAGTATCAAAATCCAGTTTATATCCAATAGCTTTAATGAGTTTAGAAGAGCCAACAGATTATGAAGCATCATATAATGATAAAACAAGATCATGGGAGGCTAAAGTAACAATTGATGAAACAGGAATCTATGATTATTATGCAGAGTATGAAGTTGGAAAAAATTCTAAAACATATAGCTTTACCATTTTGATGAATCCAGATAGATTTGTAAAAATTGAAAAACCAACAAGTGCATTATGCAAGCAAGGATTAACATATACAGGAAGTCCACAAGATTTAATAGATGAATCTAATTTAGATCAAGTTGGTTATACGATTACCCAAACTCAAGCAACAACTGCTGGAAGCCATCAAGTAATGGTGAAATTAAAAGATAAATATAAATGGATGGATGGAAGTTTAGAAGATACTCAAATAGATTGTAATATAGAAAAAGCTAAGGCTAATGTGAATATGGATTCAACGAGTGGAAGTACTTATGTAAATGGTAAGAAAAAAATTACAATTACATCAAATGCGACAGGAAATTTTAATATTACAGATAGTTCTTCATCAACAGCAAGTGGAAGTTTGAGTTCTAATAGTGGAAAAACAACCACTTTAACTATAACAGGTAAAGAACTTGGAAGCACTGATATCAATGTTACATTTCAAGCTACTGATACTAATTATAATTCTGATACTATAAAATTAACTTATAATATAAAAGTTATTGATTCATTAGCAACAACTGTAATTAAATCAACAATAGGTGAGAAAAAAGGTGTTATAGGAGTGTCAAATAATAATGAAAAAGTAACTAGTGAAAATAGTAATATAAGAGAATATAGATATTCAGGTAAAGAAGTAAATAATTATATAAAATTTAATGATGAGACGTGGAGGATAGTTGGAGTATTTAAAGATGGTGGTGATGAAACGATTAAAATTGTAAGAAATGATATGCTTTTAAACGTAATTCCAAAAACATATTATGCTAACGGAACGACATATAATTTAGACAATGCTGGATATACTGCATATTTTAAATCTCCTACTTCTGATGATGGAAATGGACATTATAATGATTGGGCAGAATCAGGTCTTCAATATTGGTTAAATTCGAAGGGAAGCTCAGGAGGTTATTTGACTTCACTTACTTCGACTGCTCAACAAATGATAACATCTAAAACATATTACCTTGGTAATATAGGAAGATATGAGAACACTGATTCTCCAATAGAAGCTTATAACCATGAAAGAGGAAGTACAAAATGTGCAACAAACGATAGTAAATCTTGCAAAGCTGGTCAAGTTTGGTATGAAAATTCAGTAACATGGTCAGGAAAAATAGGATTGTTGTATCCAAGCGATGTAGGTTTTAGTGCTGATAGCAGTTATTGGAATACATCATTAGACTCATCTTTTACTGAAGGAGCCAAAACTTCTTGGCTTTCAACAGCAAATCGTGTTTATAGAGAATGGCTTATTAGTCCGTGTGATTTATGGCCAGTTTATGAAATAACTTTTGAAACCAGTGGCTATATAAGTTATGCTGGTGTTAATCTTGTATCAGCTTCTGTTCGACCATCAGTTCATCTAAATAAAAGCATAAAATTTATATCTGGTGATGGTAGTTCTAGTGATCCTTATGAACTTAGTTTATCTTAATTAAAAATTGTCAAAAAATAATTGATTAATTTTTGACAATTCTTTTTTATATATAAAATTACTATATAAAGAAAAGACAATCTTTAAAGTTTCAAAAGCCATCTAATTTCTATAAAAATTTAGATTTTTTTAGAAGATTGCTTTTGTTCTATGTAAAGTAAGTGTTAAGTAGACTAAATTTCTATATCTATTTCTTGATTGATGTGATAAAATTATGTTGGGAGTTTATAATTATGAATATATACAATATGACATTTGATAATTTAGTAGATTATTTTAAAAGTATTGGATTAAAATCTTATCGAGCTAAACAATTATATGATTGGTTATATGTTAAGAGAATTGATAGTTTTAAAAGTATTACTAATATCAAAAAAGAAATAATTGATAAGTTAGATAGTGATTATTACTTTGGAAAAATTGAAATAATAAAAAAACAAAGTGATGAATTGGTTAATAAGTATTTATTAAAATTAGAGGATGGAAATACTATTGAAGCTGTTTTAATGGAACATGATTATGGATTGAGCTTATGCATATCATCAGAAGTTGGATGCAATATGGGATGTAAGTTTTGTGAAAGTGGTCGAATTAAAAAGATTCGAGATGTAACAGCTGGTGAAATGGTTGAAGAGATACTTGTAATAGAAAAAGATTTAAATAAAAGAATTAGTCATATTGTTATAATGGGAATAGGAGAGCCTTTTGATAATTACAATAATATATGTAATTTTATTGAAATTGTTAATAATAGTAATGGTATTAATATAGGTAGTCGCCATATAACTGTTTCAACTTGTGGAATAGTTCCCAAGATATATGAATTTAGTAAATTTCCTTATCAAGTTAATTTAGCAATTAGTCTTCATGCTCCTAATGATAAGTTAAGAAATAGTTTAATGCCGATTAATAAAGCATATAATTTGAATGAGTTAATGTTATCAATAGATGAATATATTAAGAAGACTAATAGAAGAGTAACTTTTGAGTATATTATGTTAGATAATATAAATGATACACATGATTGTGCTCTAGAACTTGCTAAGTTATTAAAAGGAAAAAATTGTTATGTTAACTTGATTCCTTATAATGAAACAGATAATATAGGTTATAAAAGAAGTAGTAAAGAAAAAATTATGAAATTTTATGATACCTTAAAGAAAAATAATATAAGTGTAACTATTAGGCGCGAGTTTGGTTCAAAGATTAGTGCTGCTTGTGGGCAACTCAAAACCATGAAGGAGGAAGCATGAAAAGTTTTTATTTAACAGATAATGGAAAAGTTCGTGATCATAATGAAGATAGTGTTATAATTCTAAAAAATGAGATGGGAGAATATATATTAGCAGTTGCTGATGGTATGGGAGGACATCGAGCAGGAGAAGTAGCATCTTCAATTGCAATATCTTATTTAAGTAAACATTTTAATGAGACTTTCCATAATTTAAATAAAGATGAGGCAATTCTTTGGATAAATGATACAGTAGAAGAAATTAATACTCAGATTTTTAAATATGAAGAGGGACATGCAGAAAGTGTTGGTATGGGGACAACTTTGGTTATGGCTCTTTTGACAAAAGACTATCTACTAATTGGTAATATAGGAGATTCAAGCGGATTTGTTATTAAAAATAAGAAAATGCATAAAGTGACAGTTGATCATTCTTTAGTTAATTTGCTTGTTGAAGCAGGGGAGATTACTGAAGAAGAAGCAAAAGATCATCCAAGAAAGAATGTGTTGATGAAAGCTCTTGGATCAAATCCTGAAATAGAAGCTGATATCTTTGATGTTATAGAAAAAAATCAAGTCTCTGGTATACTTTTAGCAAGTGATGGCTTGACTAAT
>CANRCN010000032.1 GCA_947629135.1 uncultured Bacilli bacterium
TATCGCTAAAAAACGGCGATAAATATGAAAAAGAAAAAAATCCGCAAAAAAACGGACTTTAGTCTAAAAATTTACGTTATAAAATTTGACATAAAAAATTAGTAAATAGGATATTTATTATTATTAAAAATGATACTTGCAAATAGTCTTTTTTTTAGTTATAATTATTTCGTGATTATATGAAAAAGAAAATTATTATAATAAGTATAGTTATATTGTTAATAGATATAGCTAGTAAATTAATTGTAAAAACTAATTTGCATTTATATGAAAGTATTAGTATAATACCTAATTTTTTTAATATTACATATGTTGTAAATGATGGAGCTGCTTTTAGTATTTTAAGAGGTAATCAAATATTACTTAGTATACTTGGAATAGTTGTTGTTATATTTTTAGGTTATTATATTAATAAAGATAAATTAGATAATTATAAAGTTATATATTATAGTTTATTAATAGGTGGAATACTTGGTAATATTCTTGATAGAATTATTTATAATGGGGTTATAGATTTTTTAGATTTTAAAATATTTAATTATGATTATCCAGTTTTTAATTTAGCAGATAGCTTTATAGTTATAAGTGTTATATTAATAATAATTGAAGTTGGAAGAGGGAAATATGGAAATAAAAGTAGAAGTAAATGATCTCAGAATTGATAAATTTTTAAGTAATGAAACTGAATTATCAAGGAGTAAAATTCAAAAGTTGATTAAAGAAAATAAAATACTTGTAAATGATAAAGTAGTTAATAATAGTTATAAAGTAAATATGGGAGATGTTATTAAAATATTAGAAGTAACTACCGAAAGTCATGAAATAAAACCATCTAATATAAAACTTAATATTGTGTATGAAGACTCTGATTTATTGGTTATTAACAAAGAGTCTGGTATGGTTGTTCATCCTGCTCCAGGTAATTACTCTGATACTTTAGTTAATGCTTTAATTGGTAAATATGAGCTTAGTAATAATGGAGAAAGACCAGGAATTGTACATCGTCTTGATAAAGATACAAGTGGTTTGATGTTAGTTGCTAAAAATGATTATACACACGAAAAATTATCAAAAATGATTCAAGATAAAGAAGTAGAAAGATATTATTTAGCACTAGTTTGTGGAACTTTTAATCATGAAACAGGAACTATTGATGCTCCAATTGGAAGAGATTCTAAAAATCGTGAATTAATGTGTGTTACAAGTATTAATAGTAAAAAAGCAATTACTAATTTTAAAGTAATAAAAAGATATAAAAATTATACTTTAATTGAATGTAAGTTAGAAACAGGAAGAACACACCAAATAAGAGTTCATATGAAATATATTAATCATCCAGTTGTAAATGATCCTTTATATGGTAAATTAGTATCAGATAATACGTTTGGTCAATTATTACATTCTTATAAAATTAAATTTAAACATCCAAGAACTGGAAAAATTTTAGAATTTGTTGAAAATCCACCAAAAGAATTTTTTGATATTTTAGAAGAAGTTATACAAGAATAACTTTCTTTTTTTGAAATTTTGTAGTATACTTTAAGAGAATGGTGGTAGGTTTATGAAAAAAGTTTTTTTTGGAGTTTTTGTTATCGTTTTAGTAGGTGTTGCTCTTATATTAATGGGAGTAACTGTTAAAAGATCTCAAGAAGAGCATCCCACTTTATTAATGAGATTAAATAATCGAGTTGATGGTAGTTGTAATATTACATCTTATACAACTTATGGAAGATTCTTTAATTTAGAAGGTAATATAGATGGAGAACATGATGATATTGCTTTAATTTTAAAAGATGAAGAAAAAGAAATAGAATATGAATTAGTTTTAGAAAATAGAGAAGATATGACAGTTTTTAAAACTAATAAATTAATAAATCAAGGTATTAATTTAGAAAATGTACCAGTTGGAAAATATGTTTTCTTTATAAGATTAGGAAGTGAAGAAGAGGTTAAATATTATACTTTAAATGATAAAAGTCAAATGAAAAATATAACTTATTATACAATTACAAAGAATTCTAAAAATAAAGAGATTAAAATAGATTTTGAAGATTATGATAGTAAATCATTTATGGTTTTAAATAATGAAGAGACAAAGTTACCTAGTAATATATACGATGTTGTAATTGATCCAGGACATGGTGGTAAGGATGTTGGGGCTAATAAAAATGGACAATATGAAAGTAAAATTAATTTAGAATATGGACTTAAACTAAAAGAGTCTTTAGAAAAACTTGGATTAAAAGTTAAATTAACAAGAGAGACTGATGAAAGTATTCCAAATTATGGAGAAGGAAGCAGAGTTAGTGTTCCTTATGAAGCCAAAGCTAAGTTATTACTTTCTATTCATCAAAATTCAGCTATATATAATGTTGGTGATGGAGGAGTGGAAATCTATGTTCCAAATCATGCTGATAATTCATTTGCAGAGATGCTTGCAACAAATATTGTAGAAAATACAAGTACTATATATTCTGGCAATGTTGCTAATAAAATTTCTAAAGGAGTTTATTTAAGAAAGTTTTCTAAAAGCGATATAGCAAGTATGACTAAAGAAGCTAAACAAAAAGGGTATGAACCTTATGATAAAGCTACCACTGATACAACATATTATTATATTATAAGAGAAACAGGAGGAATAGTAAGTGGAGCTTATGTAGACGATAGAAATAGTGATAATCCTTGGAATATATATTATAATAGTAATCATGGATGTGAAAGTTACTTACTAGAATTAGGATTTATAAATAGTACAACCAATTTAGAGATTTTATTAAATGAACAAGATAAATATGTTAAGGCAATTTCTGATAGTGTGAAATATTATTTAGAAATATAGTTGCTAAATTGTCGAAAAAATGATATGATAGAGAGGTGAAGTTAAACATGACCTACTTAGGACTAGATTTAGGAACTAAGACTTTAGGAATTAGTAAATCAAATGGAGTAATTGCAACTAATTATAAAACGATTAGACATGATGAGAACTATGATTATTTAATTTCTGAATTATCTAAGATAATTGAATCTGAACATATTGAAAAAATAGTCTTAGGATTTCCTAAAAACATGAATAACTCATTAAGTGATATGGCTAGTATTGTTTTAGACTTTAAAGAAAAATTAGAAAAACGTTTTAAAATAGAAGTCATTTTAGAAGATGAAAGATTAACTTCAAAGATTAGCAATGATGTAATGATTATGGGAGATATTTCTAGAAAAAAACGTAAAAAAAAGGTTGATGGAATTGCAAGTGTTGTAATTTTACAATCATATTTGGATAGAAAGGATAGGTAAATATGAAAAATGAAGGTAAGAATAGTTTTACTGTAATTAATGATGAAGGAAAGGAAGTAAAGTGTGATGTTCTTTTCACTTTTGATAGTGACGAGACTAAAAAAAGCTATATAGTTTATACTGATAATACCAAAGACAAAAATGGTAATATTCGAGTATATGCTTCTATTTTTAATCCTGAAAGTGATGATGCAACAGAGTTACTTCCAATCGAAACTGAGAAAGAATGGAAAGTAATTGAAACTATTTTAGAATCTCTTCAAGAAGAAATTAGAAATCAGTCTAATGGTGAAGGTAATAATAATTAGTAACAAAAAAGAATAATGGTGGGAAGTCAATGAAAAAATATAGAAAAGTATTATTAATAATAAGTTTAGTCATTTTATGTCTAGTTGTAACTTTAATACTATTGTATAGAAGTTTAATAAGTCCAGTTAGCCATGATGCAACTGAGAAAGAAGTTGTCATTGCAAAAGGATTATCAACATCTGGAATTGGAAGTGTTTTAAAAGAAAATAATTTAATTAAAAATGATAAATTCTTTGTATTTTATGTAAAACTTAACAAAGTTAAAGGTTTAAAAGCAGGTACTTATAAATTAAAAGAGAGTATGAGTTTAAAAGAGATTGTTAAAATTTTGGAAGATGGAAATATTATCAATAATGAAGAAATAACAATTACTTTTAAAGAAGGAATTAATTTTAGAGAACTTGCTAAAGTGATAGCTAATAATACTAATAATACTGAAAATGATGTTTTTGATACATTAAAAGATGAAAATTATTTAAAAAGTTTAATTGAAGACTATTGGTTTATAACTGATGATATATTGGATAAAAAAATATATTATCCTCTTGAAGGATATTTATTTCCAGATACTTATAAATTTGTAGATAAAAATATTTCAGTAACAGAGATATTTAAAAAATTATTAGATCAAATGAGTATTGTTCTTGAGCCTTATAAAGCTAAAATTGAGATGAATAATCGTAATGTTCATGAAATATTAACTCTTGCATCAATTGCTGAAAAAGAAGTAAGTTTGGCAAGTGATAGAAAAAATGTCATAAGTGTTTTCAATAATCGAATAAAAAATAATATGAATTTAGGAAGTGACATTACAGCAAGATATGGAGTTAAATTAGATGATCCACGTCCACTTAAACAAAGTGAATATGATAATAACAATGCTTATAATACAAGAAGAGCTGAATTTAAAGGATTACCAGCAGGACCAATTGCTATGGTATCTAAAGATAGTTTAGATGCAGCAATTAATCAAGTTGAAACTGATTATTTGTACTTTATTTCAAATATTCAAACTAAGGAAACTTTCTTCTTCAAAACTGATATTGAATTTGAAGCTAAGAAGAAAGAACTAGCAAATGTAAATGCAGGTTATTAGGAGGATATATGGCAGATATAAAAGATTTAAAGGAGTATGCAAGTATTCATAATGTTCCTATTATGCAAGAAGATGGTATTGATTTCTTGACAACATTTATTATCAAGAAACAAATAAAAAATGTACTTGAAGTAGGAACAGCAATTGGATATTCAGCAATAATGATGGCAAGGTGTAATAAAGATGTTCATATAACAACTATTGAAAGAGACGAAACAAGGTATATGGAAGCCTTAAAAAATATTAAAAAATTTGATTTAGAAGATAGAATTACTTTAATCTTTAATGATGCTTTAAATGTAAAATTAGATGAAGAATTTGATTTGATTTTTATAGATGCTGCTAAAGGTAAAAATAAAGATTTCTTTGAACATTTTGAAAATAATTTAACTATGAATGGTTATATAATAACTGATAATATGTATTTTCATGGTTATGTTGAAAAAGATGAATCTGAGATTACAAGTAAAAATATCTTAGGAATTGTTAGAAAAATTAAAGATTATACATATTTTTTAGAAAATCATATGCTTTATAAAACAACTATTTATGATATAGGAGATGGAATTGCAGTTACCGAAAGAAGGGGATAATTTGGAATTAATTATTAATGTAAATAAAAAAGAGTTAGATGAATTCTTGAAATTTACTAATTCTTTTATTATAGGTTTAGAAAATTATAGTATTAATTACTTTGAGTTAAGTTGTCAAGAGATTAAAGAGATATTAGATAAGTATCAAGAGATTAATTTATTTGTAAGTATTAATAAGAATATATTTAATAAAGATATACCTGATTTAGAAAGTAAATTAATAACTTTAAGTAAACTTAAAATTAAAGGAATATTATTTTATGATTTAGCTATTCTTGAGATAGTTCAAAGATTAAAATTAGATCTTGACTTAGTTATTCATAAGACTCATATGATTACCAATTATAATATTTGTAATTATTATAAAGATAAAGGATGTAAATATGCTTATTTATCAACTGAGATAACAGCCATGGAAATGGATGAGATAAGTAAAAAGTCATCTATTAAACTTATGGCTTATTTTATAGGACATCCAATTATTTCTCATTCTAAGAGAAAATTAGTAAGTAATTATTATTTATATAGTAAGAAAGATAATGAAGATAATATTCACATTATTAAAGAACATAATAAAGATGGAAGTAAGTATTACATAAATGAAAGTTCAAAGGGAACCAATATTTTAACTTATGAAATTTTAAATGGAACAAAGGCTTTTGTAGAACTTAAAAATTCTTTAGATTATGCTATTTTAGATAGTAATTTAATAGATGATAATTTATTTTTAGAAATATTAGATTTATATAAAAAGAATTTAACTGAAGAATTGAGTGATAATGAACTAATAAGTAAAGTAAATAACTTAATTGGTACTAATGATGGATTCTTTTATTTAAAGACTACATATAAGGTGAAATAATGAAAAAAGTAGAGTTGTTATCTCCAGCTGGAGATTTAGAAAGATTAAAAATTGCTTGTATATATGGAGCAGATGCAGTTTATATAGGGGGACAAGATTATAGTTTAAGAGCAAATGCTAATAACTTTAGTTTAGATGATATTAAAGAAGGATGTAGGTTTGCACATGAACATGGAAAAAAAGTATATCTTGCTTTAAATATTGTTTTTCATAATGAAGATATAGCTGGAGTTTATGATTATATAAGAAAAGTAGTTGAAGCTAAAATTGATGCTTTTATTGTCAGTGATTTATTTTTAGTTAGATATATCAAGAGTAACTTTCCAGTAGAAGTACATTTAAGTACTCAAGAAAGTGCTAGTAATTATTTAAGTGTTAATTTTTTAAAGCAAGAAAAAATTGATAGGGTGGTTCTAGCTCGTGAAGTTGATCGAGAGGGAATTAAAGAGATAATTGAAAAGACAGGTATGGATATTGAAATTTTTATTCATGGAGCTATGTGTACATTTGTAAGTGGAAGATGTGTTTTATCAAATTATTTCACGAATCGTGATTCAAATAGAGGAGGTTGTGCTCAAGTTTGTCGATTTTGCTTTGATATAGATGATGAGGAAATACCTTTTTCAATGGCTGTTAAAGATTTGAATATGTCATCTTACATTAAGGATATGATTTCAATTGGTATTAGAAGTTTTAAAATAGAAGGAAGGATGCGTTCCCCTTTCTATTTAGCTGTTGTTCTATCATCTTATAGAAGAATAATCGATGCAGTTTATGAAGATAAATTAACAGATGATTTATTAAAAAGAGAATTAAAAATATTAGCAAGAGTTTCTAATCGAGAGAATAGTACACATTTTTATTTTAAAGAGGCAGGATTAGAAGATCAATATTATACAGGTCGTCAAGAAATATCTAATCAAGATTATTTAGGAATCGTCTTAGAAAAAAATAATAATATATATACTATTCGTCAAAGAAATTATTTTAAAGTAGGTGATAAAGTTGAATTTATTACTCCGAATATGGAAATAATAAGTTTAAACGTTACGAATTTATATAATGAGAAAGGTGAAGAAATTGAAGTTGCTAATCAAGCTGATAGTATTATTAAAATGAAGTTAGATATTGATTTACCAATTTATTCTATGTTAAGGAAAAATTACTTGGATTAGACATAATTTTATTTATTTTTCATATAATTAAGAGATAAATTTAATACTAAAAGAAAAATTATCTTGACTTTTTTTAGTATTTATAATATAATGATAAGGAGTTTTATATTGGAGGTGCAAAATGACAAAAAAGACTGTCTATTTAACTCAAGAAGGATTTGAAGAATTAAAGAAGGAATTAGATGATTTAATAAATGTAAAGCGTCCTGCTAATATTAAGGCTATTAAGGAAGCTAGAGCTTTGGGCGATTTATCTGAAAATGCTGAATATGATGCAGCTAGAAACGAGCAAGCTGAGCTTGAAGGAAGAATAAAAAAAATAGAGCAAATACTTGAAAATGTTTCAATCATCGAAAATGTTGATACTAGTAAAGTAAGCATTGGAAATAAAGTTAAAATTAAATATATTGATGATGGTGAAGTTGATGAATATCAAATAGTTGGTAGTCAAGAAGCAGACCCATTCGAATCTAAAATTTCAAACGAAAGTCCAATTGCTCAAGCTTTATTAGGTAGTAAAGTTGGAGATATAGTAGATGTTAATAGTCCAAATGGAGTTTATCAAGTAGAAATTACAGCTATTGAATAGAGTAATCTATTCTTTTTTTTGTCAACTTTTATGTCAAATTATTGAATAACCAAATAATAATTTATATAATAATCTTGAAAGGAAACTTATGATGGAAAATAATCATTATGAATACATTAAAACTTTGATTAGTTTATATACCGATGATAACTACTTTTCTTATGGTGGTTATAGTGAATGTGCCATTTGCATTATAGAAAATAATGGAGTTTATACAGTTGCTTTAGGAGAAAGAGGACATTATCATTTTGAAAAACAAGTTAAAACTCCTAATGAAGCTGCTTATGCTGCTTTAAAAATGGTTAGTGTTGAATCTCAAACTACTGATTTTGAAAGAATACGAGATAAATTTTTAGAAAAGAATATTAATTATGTTGAAAAGCTACTAAAAGATGAAGAATTCTTAAAAACAATTCCTGAAATTAGTAAACATTTTGACTGGGATAGTTTAAAAATGATGACTATTTTTAGTATTGTAGAATTAGGAGATGGAGATATAGATTCTAAAATTTTAGATAATAAAATGCGATTTTTAGTAGCAGCTCTTTTGGCAAAAAAGCCTGAAGAAAAAATAAAAAGAAAGTGATATATATGGAAAATAAATATTTTAATTATATAGATGCATTATTGAGATTATATGAATGTGATAAAGAAGATATTTCTTATTCTTTTAATCGTTATATAGAATATGGAATAATAATTAAAGGTGAAAATGGTAATTATACAGTTTCAGATGGTGAAAGAGGTAGTTACTTTGATACTAGATTTTTCAATAGCCCTAATGAAGTAGTTTATGAAGTTATGAGAAGACTAGGAATGGATATTCCTGTAAATGATTTTTATCTTTTAAGAGATAAATTTTTAGAACTTAATAAAGATTTGGTTGAAGAATTATTAAGTAATAAAGAAGAATTTACAAAAGAAACTATGATAAGAAACGATATTTATCAAAATAATAAAAATATTTACTATGATATAACTATGATGAATATTGCTAATTTTTTAAATGAAAGTATTCCAAATAGTAATCAAAGAAAATTTATTGCTAATATAATATATGCTTTATTTGTTCTAAAACCAAAAAAAACTCTTGAAGAAGAGTTGATTAAGACTTTGGAATATAAGAAAAACTAAATAAATAATTTTTAGCCTTGGGTTTTCCAAAGGCTTTTTTAATAATAAAAAAATTATTTAAGTAATAGTAAACATTCGATATTTTTATCTAATAGTTCTTGAAATTTAATTCCATCTTCTAAGGTTCCAACGATTGTATGATAATGAGTTGGAATAACTGTTTTAGGTTTCATAATATTAATAAGTTTAGAAGCTTCAACTATATCCATTGTATAAGTACCACCAATAGGAACTAAAGCTATATCACATTTAACACTTTTAGCTTCATTTGTAGCATCCATATCTCCTGAAATATAGATTTTTTCATTTTTAATTGTAATTAAATATCCGACATAATTATATTCTTTCTTATGAAACTGCTTATTTAGATTGTAACTAGGTATAGTTGTAAATTGATAACCTAAAAGATTATAAGTTTTATTAGGTATAACTGGTATGATGTTTTTTAAATTAATTTTATTTTTACAACTTTCAGGAATAACTATTATAGTATCGTCTTTAATTATTTTATTAATTGAGTCTAAGTCTAAATGATCAAAGTGATCATGAGTTATAAAAATTAAATCAGCATCATGAGTTTCATTTTTAATTTTAAATGGATCAAAGTAAAGTATTTTATCGTCTGTTATTTTAATACTACTTTGAGCATTTATAGTTATTTTATCTTTCATATAAATCCTCCAATCATCTAAATAATATCATATTTTTAAATAATAGTAAATAATTTATTAAAGTAGAAAAGCTAAATTAAAAAACTTCTTTATAAATTTATTGTTTATAAAGAAGTTTTTTTATTTATTTAAAGATTTATATAAGTAATTAAAGTAATCATGTTGAATAGCTAAATTACTATATTTAATTTTATTTTCAACTGTTTGATTAATCTTGATTAAGTCTTCAACATTGTATTCTTTATCTGTATAGTATGTTATATTGCTAGTACTAGCATCATAGAAAGCATATTGATTTTTCCAAGAAGAATCTGCAAATATAACTAAACCTTCATAGTCATCAGAGAATAAGTCACTTCCTGTATAATATCTTGAATCATAGTCTAAGTTAAACAAATTAGCAATGGTTGGAACAATGTTAACATATGATGTATATTTTTCAAAAGTTCTAGCTTCAAGATCATTTGACCAAATAACAAATGGAACCCTTTCGTTTTCATATTTTTCAAGATTATTTGGAAGAGCCTCTTTTAAGATGCTATTAGAAAGTCCATATGGATAATGATCACCATATAAAACAATTACAGTGTCATCTAGTTTACCTTGTTTTTCAAGTCCATCAAGTAAAACACCTAAAGCATTATCTTCAACCTTTAACTTAGACATATATCTTTTTAATTTTATATTATAATTATCATATTTAGGATTATCAAATAAATCTAAATATTTATCACCATATTCACTTTTACCATATGGTTGATGTGGAGTTACTGTTGTTAACCAAGTCATGAAATGATCTTTTTCACTATAATTATTTAAAATTTTTACGACTTGTTGCATGAACTCTTCATCACTGGCCCATTCTTCACCAGGAACATTATATCTAAGGCCTAAATCATCAACATCAAAATAATGTCCACTTCCCATATTAGTATGAATTTCTCTTCTTGCATAATACTTTTCTGTATAGTCATGCATAGACATGGTTTTATAGCCTTTTTGGTTAAATAAATTGAAGATACTTTCAGGATATAAATTATCTTTATAAGCATTTGCAGTACATTTATTATAAATTGAATATAATCCAATCATACCACTTAACTCATTATTACCAGTTGCACATGAATTTCTAGGAGAATAATTATTTTTAAAATAATAACCACCACTAACTAATTTATAGAAGTTAGGATATAATTCTTCATTTATAAAAATATTATTTGTTGATTCCATCATAATAACAATCAAATTCTTTCCTTCAAATAAACCTGTATAACTATTTTCACCAGTATATTTATTATTAATAAAATAATCATTTAAACTATTTAATACTTGATTATCTTCTTGTTCAATTAATTCTAACCAAGCTGAATCATCAATATCAAGATTAGGATCCTGCTCATAACTAATTGTATTTTCTAAAGTTTCAACTTCTACTCCTAAAAATACGTTTTTTATATCAAGTAAGGCATACATTGTTGTACCAAATTGTTTTATTGCAATACTTGGATTAGTTGGATTTTGAAATAACTCTTTATTAGAAATAGTTTGAAGTTTATTTTGAAATGCATCAACTGAAATACTAACATCATATAAAAAGACAAAAATTAGAATTAAACCTAAAGATAGAAATAAATTTTTAGTTTTTGATAATTCTTTATTAAAATCTAATATTATAATTTCTTTTTTTCTCAATACATTGTAAAGAATTACTAATATTAAAGGTAATAAAAGGAAATAATAAAACCAATAAAAGCTTTTAAAAAATTCGATTATATAACTAATAACAGCTCCAGCTTGACTTGTAACATTAAAAGATATATAAACTCCTAAGAAATTATTAAATCCAGCTTGTAAAAAATTATAAATTGTAATAATTATTATTAACACCAAATTTATTTTATCAACATATGTTTGTTTAATAAATAATTCTATATAACTAATAACAAGATTTATACAAATTAAACCCATTAAAATTCTAATACTAGAAATATCAATAATATTTTGATAACTAACCATTTTAAAAATCATTTCTATGACAAATATAATTAAAGTTAAATAAATAAAATTATAAAAGAATCGACTTTTAATTTTAAATTTATATTTATTATCTAATAATTTTTCTATTTTATTTTTTAACTGTTTGATAAATTTTTTCAAATTAACACTTCCTTTATTTTTATTTTAGCACATAATAAAGAAAATGTAAACTTGACATTTTTAATTGACATATAAAAATCTTAATGTTATACTTATTTCATAATAGGTGAGGTTTAAAATGAGTGAAGAAGATTTAAAAATTGAAGAAATTGAACAAGAATTAAAAAAAGCTAGAGAAATGACTAAAAATGTTAGAAGAAATTTAGATGTTATGATGGCTTTAACCAATGAATCTAAATTAAGTAAGTCTAAAAATAAAAAATATGTTATAGAGTTAAAAAAAGGCTTAAAAAAGTTATTAGATTATAAATATCATCATGGGATAAATGATGATGATGCTAGAAGTTTTAGAGAAGAATTAGATTTTTATATAGATACTTTAGATGATGATACTATTTATGAATATTTACCTTTATTAAATGAAGTTAAATTTCAAAATATTAAGGAAGAAAGAAAAATTTTAGATAATATTGATTTACCATTATATATAAATAAAATAAGTGGAGATGTAGTTGTTTTAAAAAATAAAAATGAAAATACAACTTTATATAGTTATAGTCAAAGAGATGATATAGTTGTTTCTTTAGAAGATTTTCAATCTAATTATTTAAGCCTTAAAGACTTTATTGAAAAAGGAAATTATGTTGGTAATAAACAAGTTTGGCTTCAAAATAATGATGGAGATGATTTAGCAATTAGTTTTCCATATCAAGAATTTATTTATTATTATGAAAACGTGATGTTATCATTTGAACATAATGAAGAGGGTAAAGATAGCTTTTACTTTTATCCAACAACTGGCTTTGAAATTGCTAGTAGTTTAACTTGGAATTTTAAAGATTCAAAACCAAAACCTGATCCTGTTGCTGGCTTATTTAAAAATCAAGAATATACTTATAAAACAATCATGGATAATTTTAAAAGAAAGTTAAGAGTTAAAGAAGATACTAATACTAAGAGTAAATAATTACTAAAAAAGGGAAAAAGAAAGTTTCTCTTTTTAATTGACTAAAAATTTATTTTATTATATAATCTTCATTCGGAGGATGATTAGATGAAACTTGTAATTAACTATGATTTAATTAATGAAATAAAAAATGCCCAAGAACCGTATGGACTTATGAAAATAGTTAGAAGTAATAAAAGAGAATGGATTTGTTATGGAATACCTCTTATTCTATGTTATAGTGCTCCTGCCATTATTGATGATGCTTTTATTCCAGTAGCAGTAAGTATGACAGCTTTTTATCTTGCTCTTCCTTTAATATGTGATTATTTAGCTTATAAATATGAAGGAGATTTTCATAAGGAAGAAGCTAAAAATAATCTTTTAAAATTAATATCTGCTTTAAGGGAACAAGATATTAATACTGATTATGAATTACTATTAGATTCTAGATTATATCAAAGAAATTATAAATTAAATATTAAAGATAAAGCTATTGAAATATTAGAATCAAAATATATTTTGATACCAACATATAATTATATGATGGAAGTTAGAGATACATCTATTTTACAAGAACATATTGTTGGAAGTGATACCTACGTTTTATCACTTGGAACTCCAGTTAAGAAATTAAAATTAGCTTATGCAATGAATTAAGGAAGGATTGTTATGTTAAGAGAAAATGAAACAAAAGAATTAATTAATATACATGATAAGGAGTTTCAAAAAAAATTTGTTGAAAGATTACCAAATAATAAAGAATTAGAAAAAACATTAAAGATATATGAATTAATAGCAGACTTTTCAAAAAAAGTATTTGGAATAACTGAAAAAGAGTTTCTTAAAGGAATAATTGGTTTAGATTATCAAGATGATTATGGTTACTATATGATTATAAAATGTGATAGTGATTATAATATAATAAAATTTTCTAAAGATCCTATGATTGCTTTTAAAGAAATAATAATTAATATTTTATTTAGTCATTCTACTACAGATATAGTAGAATATAGTTTAGATAAATGGTTTAAGTATTATGATGGAAAAATACCAAAAGATATTATTAATTACTATGAGAATTATTTAAATAAATCTGCTTTAAATAAAATAAAAAGTTTTTAATATTGTACTTGCTAATGCTAAAAATATATATTATAATAAAAGAGAAAAGATATATATATAGTAGTGTGAGGTTTTTATGAACGAAAATGGAGTAGAAAAAAACTTAAAATGTTCAAAATGTGGAATTATATTATTACCTACTGATAAATATTGTGGTAATTGTGGTAATCCTGTTTCTTTAAATGATAAAGTTAATGATACATTAAAATGTTCAAGGTGTGGATCACCATTACATTCAACAGATAGATATTGTAACAATTGTGGTAATCCTACTGCATTAAAGGGAATAGCTCCTGAAAAGTTAATATTCGTTAATCCAAAATATTTTGATCCAATTTTTGAAAATGGAGAAGAAGTATTATTAGAAGAAGTAATAAAAAGAGAGATTAGTAAATTAAAAATAGATATTAATACTAAATTATTACCTTTAGATATTTTAAAAAGAAAAAGAATTTTAAATATTATTTTTTCTGTTTTAGTATTTATATACATATCTATGATATTTTTTCACTTTCCAATAGTAACTTATATAATTGGATTAGTTATTCTAATAATATTTAAAGTTGTTACTCAAAAATATAATTTAATAAAATATTTAAAAAAGGAAATAAAATCAAGACCTAGTGAAAAGATTTCTAATATAGTTATGAATGTAAAAACTTCATTTGTTCCTGATAATACTAAAGCTTTAAGGATCATAAGTTTGATTATAGCTATAGTTTTACCTTTAATTATATTTATTAATCCTTTGATTATGTATGAAAAATTGGATGAAGGATATGGAGTAAGATTTTATACATTTGGTTTAACGAATTTTACAACTGCTAAAATTCCTGATACTTATAAAGGAGAAAAAGTTGTGTCTTTAAGAGGAAATACTTTTTCTAATATGTTTTTTCTTAAGTCTGTAACTTTACCTAATTCTATAACAGAGATTAGGGGGCAAGCATTTAAAAATAATATGAGTTTAGTTAATGTAAATATTCCTTCTAATTTAAAATATTTGGGTGGAGGAGCTTTTTATAATTGTTATTCTTTAAAAGAAGTTAGTTTACCTGATACTTTAACATATTTAGGAGGAGAAGCTTTTTATAATGCTTCATCTTTAACTAAGGTTAAACTTTCTAAAAATTTAATAGAAATAAGAGGAAATAGTTTTGAAAATTGTTCAGCACTTGAAGAGATTGAAATACCAAGTAAAGTTACAAGAATTGGAGCCCATGCTTTTTATGGAAATACTAATTTAAAAAAAGTAATTTTAAGTAAAGATAGTGCTTTAGCTGAAATTGGCTCATCAGCTTTTAGAGAGTGTTATAATCTTCGTA
>CANRCN010000033.1 GCA_947629135.1 uncultured Bacilli bacterium
CCTATTATTTTACTCATTTTATCATCATTTCCTTTCTTAATTTATAAATTTTTAGAATTAACTTATTCACTTACTTTGACTAAAGCTGGACGAATCATTCTATCCTTTAGTCTATATCCCTTTTGTAATATTTCAACTACTACACCAGGTTTAACCCCAGGAGCTTTAACTGTCATTAAAGCCTGAGCAACATTTGGATCAAATTCTTTATTCAAACAATCAATCTCACTTACTTCAAACTTTTTAAGTAATTCAACTAAATGTGAATAAATCATTTTAAATCCCTCTAAAAACTTTGATAAAGAATCATCTAAATTACTATCATCAAGTTTAATAGCTCTCTCAAAGTTATCAACAATTGGAAGTATTTCCATTACAATATCCATATTAGAATATTTTAACATATTAGATACTTCTAATTCTTTTCTCTTTTTATAATTAGCAAATTCTGCTTGACTATATAACAACTTATTTACTAATTCTTCGTTTTTTTTCTTTAACTCCTCAACTTCTTTTTCAAGTTTGTTATCTCTCTTAAATATTTTTTTCTCTTTTTCTTTCTCTTCTTTATTACATTTTGGAGTTTTTTCTTCTTTTAATTCAGTTTTCTCTACTTTTTCTTCTTCTTTTTTTACTTTTTTCTTTAATTCCTCTTCCATTTAATCACCCTTCAATCTGTTTTTTAATATAATCAAGTAAATTTACAACCCTATCATAGTCCATTCTTTTAGGACCAATAATCGCAATCGTTCCTTCATCCTTACTTGTTTTATAATTGGTTTTTATTACAGTAACATCAGGATCCATTTTATTTTCATGACCAATATAAATATTAATATCATTATTCTTTTCTTCAATATTTTTAAGCATTTCTTTATTATCCAACTTTGAAAATATATCATTTATCTTAGATACATTACTAAACTCTTGATGTTTTAATATGTTATTCTTACCAACAACATTAACATTTTTACTTGATATATCTGTAAATACATCATAAAAAGCATTATATAAAATTTCATGTTGCTTAACATATTTAGCTATAACTGGTTTTATTTCAAACTCTAGTTTTGCACTTACTTCATCAATTGGAGTTCCAACTATTAAATCATTAATTAGTTTAACCGTTTTCTTAACTTCTTCTAAACTAACTCCAGATATTTCCATTGTCTTATGTTCAACCACTCCTTGATCAGTTACAACAATTGCAATTAAAATATCTTTATCAACAGGAACAACATTAATTTCTTTTAACTTGTTATCATGACTTTTAGCATCTAAAACGATACTAGTATATGAAGTAATATCAGAAATTATCTCAAGACTCCGATTCAAAACATCAGAAAGTTCTAAACTATTATTTTTAAATACTGTCTCAAGTTTATAAACTTCTTCTCCACTTAATTCTTTTAATTGCATTAAATGGTCAACATAATAACGATATCCTTTTTCACTTGGAATTCTCCCTGATGAAATATGTGTCTTTTCAAGTAATCCCAAATCTTCTAGTTGCATCATTTCATTACGAACAGTTGCACTTGAACAATTAAGTTTATCACAAATAAGTTTTGATCCAACTGGTTTAGCAAGTCTAATATATTCTGTTACAATCATTTTCAAAATACTTTCTTGCCTTTTGGTCAACATATAAATCCTCCTAGCACTCTATTTTCTCGATTGCTAACTACCATTATAATATTATATTTAGCACTTGTCAATATATGAGTGCTAATTTTTATAAAATTTTTTTATTTTTTTATTTTATTGACAAAAAAACTCCAAGTTTCTATCTTGAAGTTAATTTTAATTAATTATTCATTAATAAGCATCACAGACTTCCCCATTTTTACCATAAATAGTTGTACCTTTTCTAACTGTTGGTTGAAGAGCTTCAGTAAGCCATAAAGAATAATTAGGAATATTTTTTATTTCTGAACAAGTTTTATCTATTGTTATACTTTTTAAATCTTTATTTCTATTTTCAGATTTACTAGTTGAACCTATAAGTTTAGAAAAAGCTTGCTCTCCAATTTCTCTTATTCCGTTTCCTATATTTACCTCCTCTAATTTGTTGATAAAAAATGCATGTTCTCCTATGGTGGTTACACTATTTGGTATATTTACTTTAACTAAATTATTACTAGAAAAAGCTGATGGTCCAATATTTTCAACACCTTCTAATATATTTATACTCATTAAATTATTATCAGCAAATGCTAAATTTCCTATTGTTGTTACACTTCCTGGTATAGTTATACTTGTCAATTGGTTTGACCAAAAAGCATGATTTCCAATTTCTTGAACACCATTAGATATAGTTACACTTGTTAATTTATTATTATAGAAGGATAATTTACCTATTGTTGTTACACTTCCTGGTATAGTTACACTTGTTAATTGACTTGATTGAAAGGCATAATCACCTATTGTTGTTACACTTTCTGGTATTTTTACACTTGTAAATTTGTTTCCTACAAAAGCAGATTTATCAATTGAGGTTATACCATTTGGTATACTAACACTTGTTAATTGATTATTATAAAAAGCTTTTTCAGTTATTTTATTTACTTTTATTTTATTTATAACACTAGGTATTACAATATTCTTTTGACAAAAATTTGAAAAATCAAGATTTGTACCATCATATTTTTCTTTCTCTTCTCTCAAATTTTTTATTATCCCAGCATCAATTAATTTATTAAAAGCTGATAAATTAAAAGTCAAATCTTTAGAACCGCCAATTAAGTCTCGAATATTCTTACCCATTAATGTTCCAGTCCCTTCACAAAAGGTCTTATAATCTTCACCATCTTGTAAATTACTATCAAATGGCCCTGTTAAAACTGAAACACAAGCATTTACTTCTACATCTGTTCTTTCCTCGTTATAGTCAGCAACATTTCTAACTGGACCACTAAAACAACTAAATTCTTCTTTTTCTTTAAAATCACCTTTAACCGTTACTTTTACACTTCCAAACACCTTGTCACTCCAAGTGCCCATATCATAATCAATATCAATTCCAGAACCTAATTTTACTAAAGGTGATATCCACATATATAATTTATAAGTTTTTGATATTTCATCTTCATTGGCTGGTATTGTATCTACCCATATACTTTTATTATTCAAATCTGGATAACTCATTCTATCAAAAATTATTTCTTCGGTATCTCCTTCTATTTCTACTAGTTTAAATAGTAAATATTCGGGTTTGATTCTTTTTGTTCTTTCTTTATCTGGTGCATCCCCTTCTGATAATACTATTTCATACCAAATTGGTTTATTATATGTATTTTCTCCTTCTATTTTAAATTCAAAATAAGCATCTCCCTCACTTGAATTTTCTTTAGGCATTGCCCCCTGAATATTAAGATTTGCATTATTTCCACTATATTTCATGTAAATATTTCCAGCTATTAATTCTTGATTTTTTCCTACTCTTGAATATGTCCATAAAGTATATGTTACTCCTACTATTGTTGTTAACATTAAAACTATTATTAATAATATTATATTTTTATTCTTCTTTTTCTTCTTTAAATTCATGCTAATCACCTCAATTTAACTTTTCAACAATTGATAAGGTTGTAAAGAAGTACCATCTCCATCTACAATCTTTACTTCAGTATTTAAATATAATGTTGGGAGTACCGTCATATCTCCATTACCTGACATTAAATAACCTGTTCTATAATTAATTGCTATAATAGAATTTGAATCATTATTAAGAACGTAGCTTAATGTCCAAATCCTTGAATCATCAAGTATTTTATCATTAAATATCCAATTAGATTCCATAGAAAAATTGTTATCTGGATAAAATAATGAATTTTGTTTCCAAAAACTTGATTCAGTTGCAAAACCATAATCGGATGGATACATCAAAGCTATTTTCCCTGTCCATGTTACTTGTTTTTCTTTACCATAACTTCTTTCTTGTTCATAAGCTTTTGTCGTTGTCGTTGTTGTAGCTATATCAAACTCAACACCATCTATGTAAAATTTTGACTCTTCTATCATATTTTGAGCTTTTGTTGACAATTTTTTCAAATATCCAGGATCAGAGGAATCATCTCCTTTGGAATTTAACCAATACATAAGTCCAGCTTTTGACCAATTATTACTTTTATTTTCATTACTGTCCCATCCCCAATATGCAAGATTAAAGTCGGAATTGGATAGTATTAAATATTTTTTTTGGTTTACTTTATAGGTTTCAGGCATTATATTTGATAACAATACTCCGTTTTTAATTAACTTTAAATGTTCATTTCCATTATCATCTCTAAAAATTCCTATAATTCGCCATTTTTCACAATTTTCTTCATTTTGTACTTCTTGATCATCTTTACAATTAAAATATACATAATTATTTACAGTTTGTCCTGAATATCTATATTCAACTATATCTTCACTTTTAGTTGTAATTTTTTCATAATCTTTGCTTATTCCAATGATTCCTCCTTCTTGTCCTAAAGAATTTTTAACTTGGGTTGCTTGAAATTTCTTAGTTACATATATTTGATATTCTGTAGTTAATTCTTTATATTTTTTATCTGTTGGTATAAAATTTATTCTTATTTTAGTTTTTCCTAAGTTTACACCATTAACTGTAACAATTACCTCTTTTCCTTGCTCTTGATTAAAACTTACTGTTGCTATTTCTTGAGAATCTGAAGTAATTTCAAACTTTCCTTCAACAAAAGATGTTACTTTAAATGTCGTACTTTGATCCTTTTCTGCATATCCTTTATCTCTATTTAACTTTAATAAATTATAATTTATTTGATATGGATTATCTTTAGTACCATCACCATTAGAAATGCTTGTTAAAGAATCTAAATAAAGAACAGGCCTAACTCCACGTCCATCATTATTTGTATAGACTAACTGAACAGATCCATCTGGATTCCAATAGGATACATATTTATTATTACCAGAAATTGGAGATAAAAACCATTCATTTATGGTGTGATTAGCTGTTGATAACCAACTGCTCTTAGCAGCTTCGTTATTAAAACTAGTTTTTCCTATAATTGTCTCCCAATAACTACTATCTGCAGTATAACCATAATCACTTGGATACATTAAGGCTATTTTTCCTGTCCAAGTAGTTTGATTTCCATCTGTAACACTATATTTATTTCTTTCTTGCTTGTATGAAAGATTTACAGTATTTGAAACATCATAAGTGCTATTATATGTCAAATTTCCTAAATAATATGTTGCATCAGCTATCATATTTCTACTAAAACTTGATAAAGAATTTAAATATCCTCCTTCATTACCTTCTGAATTTAACCAATATTTTAAGCCTGCAGTCGTCCAATCATTATAATTTGTTGCACTATTTTCATAATTCCAATAAGCAACATTTCCTCCAATTAAATTATGTTCAACTTCATTTACTGTATAACTTTCTGGAATTCCAGATATTGTATCATTACGTACAATTTTTGTATACATAACATTGTCTTCAGCTTTGAACACTCCTAAAATTCTCCAAAGTTCACAATTATTAGTATTTTGTTTTTCATTATTCTTACAATTAAAATATATATAATTATTTACATTTAATCCAGAATATCTATACTCTCTTATATTTTCGGTTGTTTTTGTCTCTTTTTTATTATCTTTTGTTATTCCAATTACTCCTCCATCTTTTCCTAAAGAACTTTTTACCATTTCTGAAACTTTATTATTTTTAATAACTTTAGCAGTATATTCAATACTTTCAGTTTCATTTGTATTATCACTTGGAACAAATATTATCTTTATTTTAGCAGTTCCTTCTTTAATTCCTTTGATGCTTATTGTTGCTGATTTTTCATCAATTACTGTTACACTTGCAGTAGCAATATTTGAAGGACTTGATAATACTTTAAAAATTCCTTCTCTAGTTGATGTTACTTTAAGATTAAATATTTTATTTATTTCTACATAACTTCCTTCATCATCTAATTTTAATTCTGAAGATACTGAACCTAATTTATATGGAGATACAGAAGAACCAGTACCACTTTTAATAGTTACATTTGATTTTAAATAAAGTACAGGTCTTACTCCTAATATAGTATTTGTAGGTTGAGAATCCAACCAACCAGGACCACCAAATCTTGAATTGTCTGTATTATTATCCTTATAAGCTGGTGATAGAAAATATTCCCCTGATAAATGATTAAAATTCTCACCAATCATCCAACTTGTATCCTTAGCACTATTATGATATTCATACATATCTGTTTTCCAAAAACTACTATCTACACTAAAAGCATAATCAGAAGGATACATTACTCCTATTTTTCCTGTCCAATTTTCTGGATTACCAGGCCAAATTTCACCGCCCCAACACTCTTCTGAAGAATCACATTTTTCATTTGATCTTTCGTTTTTATAAGCTTCTGATGCATCATCTCTATAATTAACTGTTCCTAAATAATACTTTGCATCAGATATCATATCTTTATCTTGTAGCTTTTCATAATATTCACCATTGAAATATGCATATACATCTGATTCTAACCAGTTACTTGAATAAGGCTCTATACTATCCCAAGCCATAGACTTTTCTATAGAATTTTTGACAATTTTTACTTTTTCTTCACCATTTTCATCTTTAAATACTCCAATTATTCTCCAAGTTTCATTATTAAAAGTTACATAATTATTTACTTCAAGTCCTGAATATCTATATTCTCTTATATCTCCGTCTTCTTGTATTACTTTTTCACCAGTAGATGTTACTCCTATTACTCCTCCATCTTTTCCTAAAGTACCTTTTATTTCAGAAGTTGCTAAATTTTGAATTGTTTTCTCTTCAAAATCTCCATTAACTTCTACTTTAACACTAGCAAAAGAATCTTTCCAAGTATCCATATCCATATCAACAACAGCAGAATCCTTAGAATCTTCAATGCCTATTACAATACTATTACTTATCCATATATATAATCTATAAGTTATTTTAATTTTAGTTTTAGTCTTTTCTGGTATTATATTTGTCCAAATTATTGCACCATTAGAAAAATCATTGTATTTTCCTTCTTTTACAACTTCCTCTACATCACTACCTTCTTTTTGTTCTGTTAACCTAAATCTTAAAAATTTATCTGGTATTCTAGTACTTTTATCACTAACATCATCTCCATGCTTTATTACTACATCATACCAAATTGGTTTTTTATGGGTATTTTTTCCTTCTACTGTAAATTCAAAGTAATCATCTCCATAAGTACTAGCTGGTTTAGCATCTTCAATATTAACTGTATCAACACCTTCAGTATATTTTAAATATACATCTCCAGCTATTAATAATTGATTTTTACCTATTTTCCAATAACTATATAATGAATATGTAACTCCAACAATTAATATCAAAATTAAAGAAATTATTACTGTTATTTTTTTATTTTTTTTCTTCTCTAATTTCATTTCTACCTCCATTTACAATATTAAAAAAAGACAATAAGTTTAGCACAAAATATACTAAACTTATCTGTTATTATAAATTAACATTTTTTACAATATGTCCACCCACAGTTAACTTATTGGCAATTTTAAAATTAGTAATTGTATAAAAAGACAGCACATTATTAAAGTCTATCATAGGGGAACACATCCTTTCTATTATATATTCATGATACCATATTTTATAAAATAGTCAAGTGTTTTTCCTAATTTTCATTTCTATCATCTAACTCTTCAAATAACTTAGTCATTGTTTCATTATTATGAGTTAATTTTTTTATAGTTAAATCTTCTGCTTTATTATTAGCAAGTCTTAAATTATTTTCACTTGAAATAAGAGCATCTTTAGTTTTTTGTAAATGATCAATAGTCTTATCAATTTCTTCAATAGCTTTTTTAAACTTTTCACTTGCAATTCTATAATTTCTTCCAAAACTATCTTTAAACTTATTCATATTTTCTTCAAAATCCGATATATCTAAATTTTGATTTCTTACAACTTCTAATTCTTTTTTATATTTTAAGCTTTTAATTGCCATTCCTCGTATAAGAGTTATTAAAGGTATAAAAAATTGTGGTCTTATTACATACATTTTTTCATATTTATAAGATACATCAACAATACCTGAATTATAATATTCATTATCAATCTCTAAAAGTGACACTAAAACTGCATATTCACAATTTTTTTCTTTTCGATCTTTATCTAGTTCCTTAAAGAAATCTTCATTCTTATGCTTACTAGCAGTTGCATCTGCTTCATTTTTCATTTCAAACATAACAGAAACTATTTCAACACCATCATCATCAAAATCACGATAAATAAAGTCTCCCTTTGAACCTGTTCTTGCATCATTATCCTTTTCAAAATAAGCATTTTTAAAAAGAGGTCTCAATCTATTAAATTCTGTATTACAATGTTGTTCTAAAGATTCTCCTATCATCTTAGTTGATTGTCTTGCTTTAAAGTCTTTATAATAAGCAATTTGTTCATCTTTATTTTTAATTTTTTCTTCATAACCTTCTTTTAAGTTCTTTTCTTTTAATAAATATTCACTTTGATTAAGATTAATCTTATTATTTAAATCATCTATTACTTTATCTTTTTCAGTTATAGCTTTATTAATAGCTAATTCCTTTTCAGTCTCTCCAAGTTTAATTTGATTTTTTAAATTAGTTATCTCTAATTCTTTTTTATTTAATTCCTCAGTATATTCTTTTTCTAAAATATTCTTAGTTTTATCTTCTTTAATTTTCAATTCATTTTTTAAATTAGTTATCTCTATATTTTTTTTATTGATATCTTCTTGATATAATTTTTCTAAGTTAGCTTCAGCTAACTTAATAGCACTTTCTTTTTCCTTAAAATAAACTGCTTCTCTATTTTTAATCTCTTCAAAAAACTCTTTATCTCTTATTTGTTTTACAATTGACTCATAATCATTTTCATCTATTGTAAATACAGTTCCACACTTTGGACATTTTATTTCATTCATAATCTACCTCTGTTTTAATAATATCATAAAATCAAAAAAATAACATGCAAAAAGATTAAAATCTTTTTATATTTCATTTTTTAAACATTCAAAAATATCTCTTAATTTATCACTTGTTTCTTTAAATAATTCTTTATTAACAATTGGTGTTTCTTCTTCCTCAAAATTTCTATCTTCAATATACTTACGATAATTAATTTCAATTTGAATAGATTCACACTTATTTTTATAATTTTTAACAATATACCCACCTATAAACTTTATATTACATCCTACTCTAAAACCTTCTTTAGTAAATAAACTAGCAATTTTATTTTTAAAATTTGTACTAGAGGTAGTATCATAATTATTGCCAAGAATAATATCATAAGGAATATCTGTTGCAAAACTATGTAAATCTATTAAATATACTTTCTTAAAATGATTTAACTTTTCATTAATTAATGCATCTAAATTATCGTGATAAGTATAATAATATCTAAGACGTTCTTTTTTTAAATCTTTACTCAATTCACTTTTATACATTTCTTTACCATAAGTTGTTTTAGTATATATTGCTGAATGCCAAAAAGAAGGATTGTTATCTTCTAAATTTCTATTGGGATCTATAACATACCTACTTATTTTATTGATTATAACTGTAAAACCTAAGTCTTCTAAAAAGTTATACAAATCTTGTAAATACCAATCAGTATTAGGAAGTACAACTCCATCTTTTAAATTAGAAATTAACTCTTTGGTTAAAAACTCTCCACTATGTGGAATACTAATTATGAATGGTAAAGTATTATTACTTTTATTTAATATTTTAATAAAACTATTATTTTTAATTATTTTTCTCATATATATCACTATTTAAGTATACTATATTTCAAAATTTAAATCGAGTTTTTTTTATATTTTACTAGTTTTTCTTATTTTTTTGTGATATAGTTTAATAAAGGAGATGATTATGGATAAATTTAATGAAACAGTTAATTACCTTAAAGATCAAATTAAAGATATGCCTAAAATTGCTATTATTTTAGGATCAGGTTTAGGAAGTCTTGCTGATGAAATTAAAAATAAAAAAGTTTTACCTTATAAAGATATTCCAAATTTTCCAGTTTCTACAGTAGTTGGTCATAAAGGAGAATTAATCTTTGGTACTTTAAATGATGTACCAATAATTGCAATGAATGGAAGATTTCATTACTATGAAGGATATGATTTAAAAGAAACTACATATCCTATTAGAATTTTTAAATTACTTGGAGTTGAAACTTTAATTTTAACTAATGCAGCTGGTGGTATCAATTTAAATTATGAAAAAGGAGATTTAATGATAATCGAAGATCAATTAAGTTTCTTTGCAGAAAGTGTTTTAAGAGGTCCGAACTTAGATAAATTTGGAGAAAGATTCATTGATATGAGCAATGTTTATACCAAAGAATACATTGAAATTTTAAAACCTATTGTTAAAGAAATAACAGGTAAATGTAACATTGGAGTTTATGCTTATATGAAAGGACCAACTTATGAAACTCCAGCTGAAATTAGAGCTTTAAGAGTAATGGGAGCAGATGCTGTTGGTATGAGTACAGTTCCAGAAGCTGTTGTTGCAAGACATTGTGGAATAAAATGTGTTGGTATTACTTGTATTACCAATATGGCTGCTGGTATTTTCAATGAAACTTTAAGTCATGAAGAAGTTAAAGAAACCGCTTTAAGAGTTGAATCAAACTTCAAACAAGTAATTAAAGAATTTGTAAACAAAATAAAAGAAGATTGAAAATCAAAATTCAATCTTTTTTATTTATGATAATGTTACTGTAACTTCTTTCTCCTTATATTCACGACCGCCTACATAACTAACAGTAAGCTTTACTTTATCACCTTTATCAAGGTTATATAAAACATCTTGAATATCACTTAAACTTTCAACTTTTTTACCATTTATTTTAGTAATAATATTTCCAATTTCAAGATCTGCTTTATCAGCTCCACTTCCTGAAACAATTTTGCTAATATAAAATCCTGTAGGCATATTATAATTTTGTCCATTTTGTTCAGAAATTATATAACCTTCTATTCCTATTGAAGGACTAGTATCTTCATTTCCATTCATAAGAGATGTTATTAATTTGCTTACATCAGATATTGGAATTGCAAATCCCATACCTTCAATACTAGCATTTGTACTTGTAGCACTTGATGAATACTTAGCTGAATTAATTCCAACGACTTCACCTTTACTATTAAGTAAAGCCCCTCCACTATTACCTCCATTAATAGCAGCATCTATTTGAATCATTTTATTTGTATAATTATCAATAGAAACTTCTCTATCTAGTGCACTTACAACTCCTGTTGTTACAGATTGACCATATCCAAGAGCATTTCCAATTGCTATTATTCCATTTCCAACTTTAAGTTCTGAAGAATCTCCCATAGTTGCAATTTTAATACTCTTTAAAGTATCAGTGTCAAGATCTTTTTTAGTTACGGCAATAACAGCTATATCTTTTCTTTCAGAAGTTCCAATTATACGAGCATCAAAGCTTTTTTCATTTATAAATTGAACAGATAATTCTGAAGCTCCACTAACAACATGATTATTAGTCAAAATCATAATATCATTATCTGTTTCACTTACAATTATTCCAGAACCAGCTCCTTCAGTATATTGATCTCTTCCAAAGAAATTACCAAAGTATCCAGATGAAATTAAAGTTTTACTTGTAATAGCAACAATTGAAGGCATAGCATTTTCAACTACTTCTGAAACATCTGTAATATAAACTCCTTTAATTTCTTTATCATTTGTTTCTGTATATTTAAGTTCTATTTTATCTTTGTTAAGCTCATCAAAACCTTTTTCTAATAACGAATATATCTTATCTTTAAATAAAAAGATAGCTAAACCAAATACCAAAACTGCAAAAATAACACTTGCAGAAACAATTATTGCAACATTTCGTTTTTTCTTTTTTTGTTCTAGAGTATCATCACTACTTTCATTATAATCAACCGTTTCCTCCATAACTTTAGCATCAATTACTTCAGTTGCTTTTTTTCTACCTCTTTTATTAGGCTTTTTTTCTTCATCATCCATAGTAAATCACCATAAATTATATCTATAATATCCTTTCTTTTTACATACATAAGTATAATCCAAAAATATAAAATAATTATTAAGAAATTATGAAATTTTTGTGAAATTTACATCATTTTCTCTAAATATTCTGGAATATAGTCAAAAAAATTGTCATATGTTTCTGTATGCTTTATTTTTATTATAATTTGTTGAATACTTACACATCTAAATCTCCTTTAAGATATATTCTGTCAAATTCTTTACATATATCACAGTTTTCTCATTACTTTATTATTTAATATATCATAATTTTAGTTATTGTTTCATTTATTATTTCAAAATTTAAAATTCATTTAAAATATTCTTCGTCAGATATTTTATAAATATATCTTTTTTCTCTTGTTTATAGCTATTCACAAATATTATTTTGACCTCTTTATATTTAGCTTGTTAACATCAAATTAAATTTATTCCTATTTATTAAAAAAATAATTTTTTTTGCATTATTTTCTTTAAATATAACAAAAAAGACCATTATAGTCTTTCTTGATTTTTTCCTATCACTTCTAATTTTTTTCTTTTAAAGCAGCTTGTACCACAATCATGTTCGCAATGCAATTAATATTTAAACATAAATCTTCTTTGAAAAATTACTTCATCAATAGGCTTCGTAAGTTTCTTAAATACTAATCAATAGTATTATATGAATTATCAATATTAATTATACATTCGGATATGCCATAATTTTAAAATTATTCTAAATCTAGTGATTTAATAAAGTTTCATCATAATTTGTCTCAATTTGATATTTAGATAAATCAAATTTATTCTTTTTAGCTATTTTAATTAATTCATCATTAGAAGCTGTTTCTACATCACTTAAATCAATTATTGCCATAGGTAAACCAGAAAACATGGCTGAGCCAAAATAATCCATTAAATCACTTCTTAACTTTTCATAATCAATATCCACATTAATCACCTTTATTATTTACTATTTTTAAAATATCTTTATCTTTTTTTAACTCTTTACTTGCATATTTTTTTGCATTCCTTGTCTGTCTAACTGCTTCTATTACAATCTCTTTGTCATTTTTTAAATCATCACTTGCATATTCTAAAGCGTACCCATTTTGCTTTACTGCTTCTAGTACTACTTCCTTATCATTTTGCAATTCTTCACTTGCATATTCTAAAGCATACCCATCTTGCTTTACTGCTGTTAGCACTATTTCCTTGTCGTTCTTTAATTTTTTTGATGCCATCAATATTAAATCACCATCTTGTTTTATCGCCTCTAAAATTACTTCTTTATCATCTTTTAATTTTTCATCTATATAATACAATGAATGCGAATTGTGCCTTATTGCTGCTAATACTACTTCTTTATCACTCTTTAAACTTTTATCAATGTCAGTTTCAAGAAAAGATAGAGATGTAGCTTTTAATTTTTTTACAGGTTTTGAATTATTAATAGCAAAAATAAGTAACTCTTTATTATTTTTAAACTCTTTTTTAGAATATAAAATAGTTTCTCCATTTTGTTTTATCGCCTCTATTATAAAATTTTTATCATTTCGTAAAATTTTACTAGCATATTCTAATGCTGATGCACTATTTTTTATTGCTGTTAAAACTATTTCTTTATCGTTTTTTAATTCTTTACTTGCAAATTCTAAAGCATCACCATTTTGTTTTACTGCTTCTAATACTACTTCTTTATCGTTTTGTAATTCATCACTTGCAAACTCTAAAGCATTTCCCTCTTGTTTTACCGCCTCTAACACTACTTCTTTATCATTTTTTATTTTTTTTCCAGCATATTTCAAAGGATTTTTAAAGATAATTTGATCTCGTTTTTGTTTTACTGCTTCTAAAACAATTTCTTTGTCATTCTTTAAGTCATCGCTTGCGTATTTTAATGCTCGACTATTTTGTTTTACTGCTGTTAATACAACTTCCTTGTCATTCTTTAAGCCATCGCTTGCATAATCTAATGCTCGACTATTTTGTTTTACTGCTGTTAATACAACTTCCTTGTCATTCTTTAAGCCATCGCTTGCATAATCTA
>CANRCN010000034.1 GCA_947629135.1 uncultured Bacilli bacterium
TCGTACGACTTGCATGTCTTAGGCATGCCGCCAGCGTTCATCCTGAGCCAGGATCAAACTCTCAAAAAATTTTATTTATTTAATTTAATTTTAGTTCGTTTTTCTTCCTAGCTTAAAATTGACGTTTTGCTCAGTTTTCAAAGATCTTATCTCTGCACTTTTCAAAGTGCATAAGTACTATACCAAATTATCAAAACTAAGTCAACACTTTTTTTAAAATTTTTTCAAAATTTTTATTTGATAATTGGTGTTGCCTGTTAACCAGAGCAACTTGTTTAATGATATCACAAAGTTTTAATTAAGTCAACACTTTTTTTAAAATTTTTCGACTTTTTTTTACTTTTTTAATTTTATCATTTTTATTCAAGTTTTTTTGCTCCTTCTTTCAAGCAACGTTTTCTAATATAACAAAGTTTTAATTCTTTGTCAACAACTTTTTTTGATTTTTTTAAACTTTTTTTTATTAAAAATTTAACTAAATCATCGGGTTGCTTTTATAATTTATCAAATTCCAAAATAATATGCAATCAATTTTACATTTTTTGACATTATTTTTTTGAATTCTTTATATTATATTCAAAATACAAAAAAAAATCACTAAATTAAAGTAATTAATTAGCAATTTCTTTTTTTACTTTATTATATAAATTATAATAGTATTCGATTGTTTTCTTATCAAACGGAATAACTTTAGCTCGAACTAAACTTATTAAATCAGTAAGTTCACTTTTCAAAATCTTATCAATTTCTTCAGGATAATTCATTTTATTCTTGTGATACCTATATTCACCTCGATCTAAAACTTTAAAGGCTCCATCTGGAAATACTCTTAAATCTAAATCATAATCAATATACTTAATAGCTCCATCTTCTAAGATAAAAGGAGAAGCCATATTGCAATAATAATAAATACCATCTTGTTTTAACTGCCCTATTACATTGTACCACTTATCTTTATAAAAAAACATTATTGCAGGTTCTTTAGTTCTCCAACTTCTACCATCAGATTCTAAAACCTTTGTCCTGTCATTCCCGAATACTAAATAGTCACCGCAATCATCAAGTAAAACTGCTTCATCCCAAGCTCGGTGAATATTACCATTATGTTTATAACTATGTATAATAAACTTTTCATGTCTCTTATATTCGTACATAACACATCTCCGAAAACATTATACTATATTTTTTAATATATATCAAGACAAAAAAACTAGTCCGACGTACGAAACTAGTTTCAAACTAATTAAAGTTTATAATTAATAATTTTGGCTATTTGTTCCACTTAAATGATTAAGACCACTTTGTACTAATCTCTTAGTGATTTCTCCACCTACAGATCCATTAGCACGAGAAGTAGTGTCTGGTCCTAAATTAACACCAAATTCGCTAGCTATTTCATATTTCATTTTATCGATAGCTTGTTTAGCTCCTGGTACTCTCATTTTTAAAGAGTCTTTATTTGAACTTGAGTTCATTGTTTCACCTCCACACTAATAGAATGTGAAGTTTTACCTTTTTTATACAAAGTAGCTGTTGGTAATTTTTACCTACTAATTACAAAATATCTTTATATTCATTATTCGTATTATTATCTATATTTATAATTAATAAATTATTAAGTATTTCAGCAATCATATCCTCATAATCAAACTTCTTTTCCATTTCAAGACAAGTATCAATTCTTGGATTTATAATTGGATGTTTAGGAACAAAAATTGTGCAACAATCTTCATAAGGTAAAATACTAATATCATATGTATCTATTTTTTTAGCAATTTTAATTATTTCTAATTTATCAAAACAAGCAACAGGACGTATAACAGGTAAATTAGTAACACTATTAATAACTTTCATACTTGTTAAAGTTTGGCTTGCAACTTGTCCAATTGATTCTCCATTAACAATCCCAAGAGCTTTATACTTTATAGTAAGTTTTTCCATAATACGATACATCATTCGGCGCATAATAGTAATAGAGTAATTCTCTAAACAATTTTTATAAATTGCTTCTTGAAGTTTAGTAAAAGGAACTATTATTAATTTTATATCTCCAGAATAAGGATATAATTTTCTTGCTAAATTAATAACTTTTTCTCTTGCTTCCAAAGAAGTATGGGGAATTGCTTCAAAATATACTAAATCTAATTTAATGCCTCTTTTTAAAGCAAGATATGAAGCTACTGGTGAATCAATACCACCTGATAACATAGCTAAACAATTACCAAGAGTTCCAACAGGATATCCACCTAAACCTTTATATTCATTTAAATAAACATAAGAATAATCATTTCTAATTTCAATATGTACTAAAACATCATATTCATGTACATTTACTTTTAAATTCTTAAAACTCTTTAATATATATCCTCCAAATAAATGATTACATTCAACTGAATTAGGTTCAAACCTTTTATCACTTCTCTTAGTTTCTACTTTAAAAGTATAATCATGTTCATCTAAATTTTCTTTTAATACCATACTTATAGTTTTTTTAATACTATCTATATTACTCTCTGATTTATAAGCAATAGAATAAGCATGAATTCCAAAAATTTCCCCAATATTTTTAATGATTATATCTTGATCTTTATCTTCATACTCAATATACATTCTTGACATATCCTTAAAAATATTTACATTTAAACCTTTTAATTTTTTTAAAATATTTGAATATAAAGTATTAATAAATATTTTACGATTTCCCTTTTTAGTAGTTAACTCTCCATATTTTATTAAAATAACTCTATTCATTACTATTATTCCCCTTCCTTAAATCTTAATTCCTTAATTTTCTTTTTTAATGTTTCTAAAAAATAATCAATTTCACCATCTGTTGTTAAATAAGATAAGCTTATTCTTATACTACTATTAGCTATTACTTTATCATGAGTTAATTCATAAACACTTAAAGACATCGAAGTATTACTAGCACAAGCTGTTTTGGTTGAAATATAAATATCACTTTCCGCAAGTGAATGTAATAAAGTCTCTGGTTTTATCCCTTTTATACTTATATTTAAGATATGTGGTACACAATCAATCGGACTATTTATTATTACATCATTCATTGTTTCCAAACTTTCTCTTATTTTTCGATTTAATTTTAAAACATGATTCATTTTTTCTTGACTATTTTCCAAAACTAATTTTAGAGCTTTAGCAAAACTTGCACATAAGGCATGAGTTGGAGTCCCACTTCTATAAATTGTCTGACTTTTTCCACCATGAATAATTGGCTCCAATTCAATATGTCTTTTTTTTATTAAAGCTCCTACTCCATTTAAACCATATATTTTATGAGAAGAAAAAGAATACAAATCAATGTTATCTAAATTGACATCTATTTTACCAACTGCTTGAGTTCCATCTACGTGAAAAATAACTTTAGGATAATTCTTTAAAATAGAACCTATTTTATTAACATCTTGAATAATTCCAATCTCACTACTAACTTGAGCTATTGTAACTAAAACTGTCTCTTCTTTAACTTTATTCTTTAAATCTTCTAAATCAACATGACCATTTTTATCTAACTTTAAATATTCAATCTCATAGCCTTCTTTTTTTAAATAATCTAAAGTCTCTAAAATACTTGAATGTTCTAACTTTGTTGTTAAAATATGCTTACCACGATTTTTATATTTATTAACAACTCCCATTATAGCCAAATTATTAGCTTCACTAGCACCACTTGTAAATATCACTTCTTCCTTATTAACACCCATTAAATCAGCTACTTGTTTCACACTTGCTTCAAGTAAATGTAAAGATTTAGTTCCCAATTTATGTAATGAATTAGCATTTCCAGGATATTCCATAACTACTTTATTAAAGCTTTCCAATACTTCCTTATTAGTTGGTGTTGTTGCACTATAATCTAAATAAACCATATTACCACCTCTTTTTCTAGATACTAATCTTAACAAATTATTTAAAATTAATCAAGATTTTTCTTAAAAGAAAATGCCATTACAATAAATAATGACATTTTTTAATATTCTATTCAGCACATTCTTCATTAAATTTACTATTAATACCAGGTTCTAACTTTTCTAATATTCCCAAAACAAGCTTAACAGCTTCACTATAATTACCTTTATAAAATAATATTTCAGCCCTATTTAAAGCCTTACTAACATCTGCAATATTTCTATACCTATTAGCATAAACAATTAAATTCTCAGCAAAATAAGCATTATGAATAATTGATTGAGTTGTTTTATAAAGTTTAAATACTAAATCCCTTGCCGTATCAACTCTTGTATTCAATGTTTTAATAATAATTGGCTTCTTCTCTAGTTCCTTAATAATTTCTAAAATTGCTTCATTAGCCTCACTTAATTCCACAAAATAATTATTAGCAACAACTGGTATCTTAACACTTCTAATTTGTCTTTTACAAGTTTTTAATAACTCTTGGACTTCTTCTAATTGATCTCTTGCTCTCTCTTCATCATCTTGCATACTACCTAAGCTCCTTAATGTTAAATCTAAATTATCTTCTATTTGTTTTAAATTGATTCCAAGTTCATTTAAAGTAAGATTAATCTTTCCATATGATTCTTCTTGTTTTTTTACTTTTCTAATTAAAGCTCGATATTTTTTAACCAATTCATCATAATCTTCACTTATAGTTGCTAAATCACTTAAATCAGCATCTTTTAATCCATACAGAACTTTAATATCATCAAGTTGAATATTAATATCATGTAATGTTTTCTTAACAGCACTAAGTCTTTCATCAAAAGTATTAGAACTAATATCAAAATCTTTTTTATAAACCTTTTCTTTTTCAATATCCTTGAAAATACTATCTAAAAATTCTAAAATAGTTTTTAACTCCAATAAACTATTCTCAGTATTTAAAACATTTAATCTATCTAAAACATCACTTTCAAATTTTTCTATTTCTTTAAAATTATAATCTAAATTCATAAAATTTAAAGTAAATCCTTCTTCAAGCATACTTTCTCTTAACATTCCAAGTTCTTTAACCCTAGAAGGAATTAAATCATTTACTAATACTAAAATATCAGGAACTTCTGTAATAATAGTTGTAATATGCTCTATCATAACTTCTAAAGATTTAACTACTAATACTACTTCATTATAAAGTTTTTCATTGATAACTACTTCAAAATCCTGAAATCTTTTTTCAATATTTTCAAATTGCATTTCAATTGTATCAACTAAAGTACCATATAACTCTTTATTATTTTCATATTCTCGAGAAGCAGTTCTATATCTTGTCTTTAATCTAATAACAATTCCCCTATATTTATCTTCATAAGAAGTCAATTCTTTTAATTCACTAATCATATGATTAATTAAGTAACGATTCTTATATAAAGCCATTTCACATTTGGTATATTTTTGATTAAATTCTTTCCGATGCTTACTATTAGCAATAAAATCAAGCTCTACAATCATATCTTCAATATCTTGAAACGAAGTTACTTTTAACTCATCATAAATTTTTTTATAATTATTAACTTTTTCTTCTAATTGTTCACCTTTAGATAAATTATGTATTTTATCTATTTCTCTTTGTAAAGGAATTGATAAAACTTCATTTCTTAAAATATCTAAGTTATTAACTTTTTTTAAGAAATTTTTCTTAGTTTGTCTTCTAGAAATCAATATAGCTAAAACGATAACTATTAACATAACACCTACAGCTATTCCGATTATTACTTTCGTATCCATAATATCGACTCCAATCTTACACCATTATCATACCATAAACTTAACTTTTTTTGTAGTATTTTGACTAAAATTTCAAAAAAATTCCCGAATTTAGGAATTTTTAATCAAAACTTTTGGTCCATTTACATTGGTAACCTGATAAAAACTATAATTAGGAAATTCATGTTTTAATCTATAATTCATTCTTGATAATAATAAATTATCTTTTGATGTTACAACATAAAGACTAGTATTTCCAAGAACACTTGAAACAATTTCTTTATATTCTTTCAAAAATTGTTTTATTTCTGTATAATTATCACCTACTATTTTTTCATAATCAGAATAAGGAAAATTATCTTTTGAATCTTTACTTACTACACCATATTTTTTTATTTCTTCTGGATTAGGAAGTAATATTTCTTCATTTTTATCTACAATTATATAATTTTGATAACAATTTTTTGAAAGACCAATCATCTCTCCTTTAGCTTCGTCTATTTTCTTAAAACCTCCAACTAAAAAATAAGGTGAAATATTATCTACTTTATAACCTATCCTCTTTAAATCATCAAAACTAAAATTAGTATGATAAAACTCATTTAATCCAATTAATAATCCAGCTATAATATTACTAGGACAAGCTACTCTCATACAAATTCTTTTAATATTTATAGTCAATCCTCTAACTTCAATATTTGATTTTTCTTCAAATAGTTTTATAGTATTTAAAAACTTATCTTTTTCTAAAACATCAATATCTCCAACTATTTCCAAAGTATCATTATTATTCTTTTTAATTTCTATTTCATCCATAATATTTGTATTTTGTAAAGCAACAGTTTGTTTAATCATCTTTACTTTTATATCTGGTTCAATAGTCTCTACATTTAAAAACAACGTCAATGCCATTGGACATTTTACGTTAATAACCCTTCTCATACTCCCATCCCTCGGCATAAGATTATAACATATTTTTTTAATAAATTCAAGAAAAAAAAATAATGGTAATTTACCATTATTATACTGCTACAGAATTTTGAGAATTTGAATCAAAGTAATTTCCTAAATTTCTTATTTCAACAATATCTTGATTCCATTCAGGGTGAAGATCAACTGGAGTAAATTTTCCATTCCATTTACGCTGTCCTCTCTTTGCTGTTTCCCAGTCAGATGTATACCATTTATCACAATCAACAACAAATTCAACAACACATTTACCATTTTGATGTCCCCATTTATTACACCCTGCATCAGACTGATTTTTTATATCACCTATAATAGCTTTTATTACTGAACCATCTTCTTGCTCGATATCAATATAATCCCCAACATTACCATAGGTTGTAGTTGTCGCAACAACATATCTATCACCAATTTTAGCAAATCCTTGAGAATCATAGCAATCTTTATAATGATTTGAAAATTCAGGATATGCTGCATTTCTTAACTTCATTTGATTAGAAGTTTTATCGGTTACCGTTTGCCATCCCATTATTGTATGTACAGCTGTTGTTCCAAATTGAGCAATAGCTGGTCTTAAATCTACTACTTTTTGACATTTACTTGGATCATTACTAATTGATGTTAATTGAGCTTCTAAACCAGAAGTTGAAGCTGAAGTAGTTTGAATATTTTCAGGTAAAGTAAATGTTGGTGTACCAGAAACTTGAATACCTGTTGAAAGTAATTCAACAGCAATTGATTTGCCTCCTACTTGACTTAATACTCTTACTAAAGGTTGAATAGAAATTATTGTCATATTGCATGACTCTTCTAACTCTTTTACCCTTTCTTTCCATTTTATAAATTCAGGTGAAGTCTCCGTTACTGTCTCAGTTGTTCCATCAGGCAATGTCCTTGTAGATGATATTGTTTCATTTGGTTTATTATTAATTAATTTATCATATTCAGCATCATCTTTTTTTAATTGATCAAGTAAAGGTTTTAAACTTGCATATGCCTCTTCTGCACTAGCAAAATCTGAAGCTATACTTGAAGATACTGTTGTTAATATTGAAACACATGAAGATATATAAGTATCAAAACTACCACTTACTGAATCATCCCAATCTAAATTAAGACCTTGTAATGTACTAGAAATACTATCTACTTTTGACTTTAATGTTTCGCACTTTGGACATTGAACAGCACCTTCTACTTCTTCATGCAAAGTCTTATATGAATCATAAAATTTTCCCATATATCATCACTCTCCATATTTTATTTATCAAACACTAGCAAATTTAATTGCACCAGAACTTGCTCCATTTTGAACTGCTCCATCATGAGAATTTTTAGCTAATCTAGTATTAGGAAACATATTAGTATAATCAATATTACTATAAACATTAACAGCATAATCCGTTCCAAAGCTATTGTTGCTCATTTTAGCAGCACTCTTTAAATCTCTTCTTTGTCCACCATTACTAGTTGAAAGTTGTTTATATCCAACTGTCTTAGTACTAGTAGGGTCTAAAATAAGCACATCAGTTGCTTTGATATTATCAAAATCTGTATCAGCTGCAAAACCAGCTAAAGCAACGAAATGACGATTTGAACCACCATTAGTTCCAGTTACTTCAAGAGTTACAGATCTTCCGTTAGCAAATTCATTCGCAGCTATTTGATAAATTTCATTTGGATCAGTACTTGAATATAATCTAGGATTGCCTCCACGACCATTATTACTAACATCATATCCATTATGCTCTGATATTGCTTTTGCATACCAATTGGCATAAGATAAACATTGATCTGGTCCTTGAGTACGTGTACTAGAAATATCTGCAAGAACGTAATAATCACGTCCCCATAATTGTTTCTTTACATATTTACGACCATTCTTAGTAATCTGCTCTTTAACATTACCTTCCATTGTTGAAGTCGTTAATGATGGAGTATATTCAAAGTTGAAAACAGGTGCTCCGATACTAAGCGGAGATGATGAGTCAAGCATACTAACAGTAGAAGAATTTACATTACTTAATTTAGTTTTATTTTCTTCAATAGAAGCGATTGTCTCTATACATGTACCAGCTAATTCTTTTACTCTTTCCTTCCACTTTTCAGTCTCACTATCAAACAAGGTTTGATTAAAATATCCTGAACTAATTAATATACCATTTTCATATTGAGCAGGTACTTGGAACCTATCTTCAGAACTTTTTGGTTTTTTATCAAACTCAGTTTGATAGCTTTCGTTTTGAGTTTTCAAGCTTTGAATCAATTGACTTAAAGTAGTATAAGCTGGCTCGGCAATTCCAATAAATTGACTACCAATACTTTCTTCAACAGAACTCAAATAATTAACACAAGAAGTAATATATTCACGAAACTGACCATCAACAGAATCTTGCCAATCAAGCTCAATTCCTGAAATAGTTGTTCTTACATTTCTAACCTTAGATTGTAAAGCTGAAGCATTTTCCCCACCAGAAATAATTTGACAAGCAGGTTCAACTTCATTAGTGAAAAAAGTTTCATAATTTTCACCATTAAAATCACGATAAAAATCAACTTTTGTAGTTAAATAATCATTCATAAATTACACCTCACATATATTCACACTTAAAATTCAGTGTAAAATTTTCGATTTTATATTCCTGTAATACCATCTAAAGATGATCTTTCTTTATCAAGTTCTTGATGTGCTTTAACTGCACTTCTTGCAAATTCAACTTTTTTCTGCAAATATGAAGGATAAGAATCAGCAAACTTCTTTAAATAAGGTATAAACGTTCTATCTATTTTATCCTTTTCTTTAGCATTCCATACAGATTCATCTAGTTTTAACATTTCTGAACGTATTTCTTGAAGAATACTTTCAAGGATTTTTATATTACTATCCAACATAGCTAAATCTGAAAGTGCACCCTCACTATTTACCCTTAAATCATCTAAAGCCATCTACAACCCCTCCTTTAATTCTCATAACTTCATTTTGTAAATATTCAAATTGATCTTTATTTTTTTGGTTTATCTTTTTTATAGCTCTTTCAATATTTTCACTATCATATCTAGCTATTTCAAACATGTATTGTGAATAATAATCTAAGTTTAAAATTAATCCATCAAGTTTATCTACTGCTGTTGCTAAAACATCACAAACAGCAGCCCCATCAGAACCAACATAATTATTTAATAAACTATCAATATTATTATCCATAACTAATTTTAAAGCATTTAGTTTTTCACATGCTGAAGCTAAATATGCACCAGCATTGCCAATTGCCACAGTATCTCTTGTCTCTCGTGCCATATTTTACCTCCTTACAAATCTATATATTCTGTAGATACATATCGCTCTGCACCATCATATTTAATTTTTGTCCAAGTTTCACCTTTTTCAAGAATTTCTACTGAAGAATTATTGCTAAGTGTACCAACTATATTTGTATCATCACCATTAGATGGAGAAGAACGAACATTCAAACGATTATTTGAATATTTTAATTTTACTCTTCCAACATTACCATTTGGTGATTGAGAAGGAGTTGGAGTAGCAAAACTAATTTGACTTCTCTCAACATATGCTACTTGGCCATTTGAAAGTTTAATTTTAACAAGATTACTCTTACCATCATCATTAATAACTGTAATCTCTTGGCCTTCTCCTAAACTACCAATTATTTGCCCATTTTCTCCTAAAACATTTACATCACCATTAGTAAGTGCCTTTTTGGTAGTTTCATCTTTAGAAGGGTCAGTAGATCCTGTTCTTAAGTTATCTTTTGGAGTTCTCGTTGGTGCTCGATTAGGTTCAGGTTTTGGAGATGAGTCAGGTGATGGAGTAGATCTTGGACTTGTTGAAGAAGATTCACTTCCAGAACTATAAGTAGGTTCATAACTTTCATAGCTATCAGAAGCTTGTGAATTTTCAGAAACACTTATATATCTGGCATCAGCATATCCCGTAACATCATTTCCATTAGCATCTTTATATTGTACTTTATACCATGTATTACCACTTGAATCAGTAGCACTTCCTAAAACTGAAAAAGCTGTACCTGCTGCAAGAGTTCCAACAATTTTATTATCAGATCCAGAAGAACTTCTAACATTTAAGAATGAATTAACATTTACTAAAGAACCACTTCCACTTGAATTATCCAAAAATGCTGATTCATTCGAAGGATCCCTTTCTGGTAGTTTAACTCCTCTAAAAACTTCAATGTAATCGCCAACATCAGCAACCGCAGAAGCCCAACTTGCCTCAAGACTTTCTATAGCACTATAAATACTATTTACATAACTTGAGATTGATACCATTACACCATATGGATTTCCACCTATATCAAATTTTCCACTTGCAAGTGATGCTAATACCGAATCACCATTTATACTAATACTAGACATTATTAATATACCTCCTTTTTATATTAATTAAAACTAATTATTTTTTATAATGCATGGAAGCATTATAAAAAGCAACTAATCAATAAAATCCAAAGAGGATTGCAAAAAAACAACTTGTAACCCTCTTTAGAAATAAATTTTTAAATATTATGACTCAAGATTGCTAGCTGCTTGAGCATTCTCAGTATCTTGTTGTTCATATTTATCAACTGAAGAAATTATGAAATCTGCAACACTTAAAATCTTATCGCATGTTAAATCAAATTTAGGTTTTAAGTTAGAATTATAGTTTTGCATAAAAGCTGCTACAGCATGTCCTTGATAACTATTTGTTAAAGTTCCTAACTTTGCTGTTGCTGCTGCTAAACTACTTCTCATATTTTCAGCTTCAGTTTTCATACTATTTGCTATATCTCTCAATTCATTTGTATGTAATTCTAATCCATCCATTATTATTTCCTCCTATTCTAATCTTCCAGCTGCACCTGCAATGTCATCTTGTAAATTGCTTGTTTTAACAGCTGTATCTCTTAAAAATTGTGCATGTTGTTCAACTGCTTGACCAATTCTAACTAATTCAGGTTTATTAGCTATTACTTGATTTGTAAAAGCATTATTATCAACACCTTTCCAAAGATTACGTGCCTCTTCTAACTTAGAATAAACTGTTTTTAAACTTGACATATAGTCATTTACTCTTCCTGATACATCATTAGCAATTGTTACAACTTCATCATAACTCATTCCTATCGTGCTCATTTATCTTACACCTCCATATTATTATTATAACAATTGACCTTTCTAATAGTCAATAATATTTACATATTTTTTTTATAATTTTACACACTTTACAAAGTTCTCAAACAAAATGCCGCATATACTGGCACATATTTAATATTTTTCTTAACAGCAAAATTATCATCAGTTAAACGAATAGACTTAGAAACCTTAAATCTTGATATAAAAACTGATAAAGCTTTAGCTTTACTTAAATTCATATTCAATATTTCAATAGGAACAATTTCACCCATTCTATTTTGAATAACAAAACTAATCTCCGTCTTACCTTCAGATTGATAATAATATAAATTATATCCCATACTTACTAAAGTATTAGCAACATCATTTTCAATTAAAGTTCTTCTTATATCATCTGAAGACATAAATTTCATTTTACTTATATGCATCATTGTATATAAAAGTCCAACATCATTAGTATATAATTTAAAAGATTCATCATCTTTAAAACTACTTAAAGGACTTTTTACATCTGTTAATCTAAAACTTCTATTAACTATGCCATTTATTCCTAAAGAATTAATACTTCCTTCATAATCTTTACTACGACTTCCTTTTTTAATATTCCCATATTGAAACTTTTTATTATCTTTTAATAACTGATTAGCAAGACTATCTAACACTTCATTACTTCTTGGTATATCAATTAAATTTTTAGTCATAGTAGTTTCTTTTCTAATCGTATCAAGTATTTTTTGCTTAATACTTTCAAGTTTTAAATAGCAAACCCCCTTTAAATAATTATCAATAACTTCAGGATATCCTCCAGTTACTAAATAATCATTATAAGTATCAAGCGCTATTTGATGAAAAGGCATAGGAGTATTATTATCATAAGAATCTCTTATAAAATTAATTAATTGCTTTTTATCAGTATTAGCTAAAAATTCTTCAAAATCCATCGGATACATTGCTTTAAAATATAATTCTTCTCCCTTAAATTTATTAAGATTTTCTTTTCTTGAAGTTATCATAATAATATTATATAAATTTCCCTCTACCCCAAATAACTTAATAGCTTTAACAACATAAGGATCATTAACATTATCAAGAACAATCAAAGTATCTTCTTTCATAATAGTCTCACCTGATAACATACTAAGTTTAACAATTATTTTTTCAGGACTTTTTTCTCTTTTTAAAATATCGATTAATTCTTTATAATTTTCCGTATTAAAATATGCTATATTCTTATAATTATTTTCTCCAAATTCTAAAACAGAATACGTTTTTCCAACCTGTTTTGGTCCATATAATAACAATGGCTTTGTTGGATCTTTCTTCCAACGGAATAATTCAGCATTTATCTTTCGTTCCATATATCGTATCCTCCTTACATTTATTATATTTTAAGTATATATCGAATTTTTTTCAAAGTCAACAAAAATCTCCATTTTTTACAAAATAAAAAACTCCGAGAAATTCTCGAAGTTAATTTTATTCTAACGTTTACTAAATTGTGGAGCTCGACGTGCTTTCTTAAGACCATATTTCTTACGTTCTTTAACTCTTGCATCACGAGTAATCATTCCATTTACTTTTAAAGGTTTTCTTAAACTATTTTCACTATCAGGACTTGTTGTTGAATCATATTCAAGTAAAGCTTTTGTAATTCCTAAACGAATAGCTCCTGATTGACCTCTAAATCCACCACCAGATACTTTAGCATCTACATCAAATAAACCTTTTGTATTTGTTAAAACAAGTGGTTGCTCTAAATCCATAACAAGAGTTTCAAAAGGAAAATATTCACGAACATCACGTCCGTTTACAGTAATTGTTCCTTTACCGCTTGTTAAAGTAACTTTTGCTATACTACCTTTTCTTTTTCCAGTAGCTTGATAACTTTTTGCCATACTCTATTCCTTTCTATTTAACCTCAATTTGAACTGGCTTTTGAGCCATATGTGGATGCTCAGCTCCAGCATAAACAAATAATTTCTTACCCATAGCTCTTCCTAATCTGTTATGAGGAAGCATTCCTTTGATTGCTCTTTCAAGCATTTCTTCAGGATAATTTTCTCTCATTTCTTTAGCAGTTCTTTCTCTTAATCCACCTGGATACATAGAGTGATTATAATACATCTTATCATTTAACTTATTACC